>JBKJYB010000455.1:0-3121 GCA_046716045.1 Nitrosospira sp. | reverse complement strand
GCATAGAACTTTGAATTTTTTGAGGCACCTATCATTCCTGCGGAACAACTCGCGGTCTTCGATTCTCATCCACCGCCACATACGTCAGCACCGCCTCTGTGACCTTGATGCATATTTCGTCGTTGCCTTGACGCAGCCCGCGCTGGGCATAGACTGAAACGTCCACCGTGATGGAAGTGCGTCCGATCTTGACGATGCTGGCATAAAAGCTCACCACATCGCCGACGAATACCGGTTGCTTGAAAACGAATGAATTTACCGCCACAGTAGCCACGCGTCCGCGGGCGCGACGGATCGCCGGGAGACTGCCCGCAATGTCCACCTGCGCCATGATCCAGCCGCCGAATACGTCGCCCGCATAATTGGTGTCGGTGAGCATTGGCACCAGGCGCAGAATCGGGTCGCATCCTTCCGGCAGCGGAGTGTGGATTTCTGAATCACTATTCATTTTTGTTCTGCCGTTGTTTCCTGTTTCATTGAAATAGTTTCGTAGGATGGATGGAGATCATTCAGTTTATTTCAAGTCTCGCCAGCAACCGTTTACGTATGCGAGTTTCAAGGTAACTGCAAAAAATGTTGATGGGTTGCGCTTCGCTCCACCCATCCTACGGCTACTACCTGGTCATGATGGCCTTTAATGTCCCTCATAAAGTCTGGCGACTTCGGTTTTGTAACGATCAAGGACCCGCCCCCGCCGCAGTTTCAAGGTGGGCGTGAGCATGCCGTTTTCAATGGTCCATGGCTCTTGCGCCAGCGCCACACGGTATAGTTTGGCATAGCCGGGGAACTCGCTTATCTGATGAGCGATTCTTTTCAGCAGGATTTCCTCAAGCTTCTGGTCTTGCAACAAGCGGTGCCAGTCACGATCAAGATGGTATTGCCCTGACACACTTTCCCAATGGCCGGGATTCAGAACCACCAGTGCGCTTAAGTATGAGCGTCCTTCACCGATCAGCATCACCTGTTCGAATAATGCATCGCGCAGAATCGCGGCTTCCATATCCGCTGGCGGAACCTTCTCCCCCGTAGACATGACAATGATTTCCTTCAGGCGCCCGGTGATCGTTATCCCGCCGTTCTCGTCAATGCGTACGATGTCGCCGGAATTGAGCCAGCCATCAGGTGTCAGCACAGCCTTGGTGGCTTCCGGATCGTTCCAGTAACCCAGCATTACATTGGGGCCGCGAATTAGCAGCGCATTGTTCTCGCCAAGCTTTACTTCCACACCTGGAATGGGCCGTCCCACGCTCCCCGGGACGTTGTTATCAAAGGTGTTGCTGCATACCACGGGACTGCTTTCGGTCATGCCGTAGCCTTGCAGGAGGGGTAGCCCCAGACCGATAAACACTCGCGAAACGTCAGCCGATAACGCCGCCCCGCCACTCATCGCCCCGCGAAGCCGCCCGCCCAGTTTGGTCATCACCTTCTTCGCCACCAGGTTTTCCAGCAACGGCCATAACAGGTGAGAAAGACGCCAGGAATCCCGCCGCTGCTGATATTCAAAGCGGCTGAAACCGATGTCAACCGCCAGGTTAAACAGTTTACGGCTGAAGGCGGGTCCTTCCGCGAGTTTGGCGCGAATCCCGGCGTACACTCGCTCATAGATTCGGGGTACTGAAACCAGAATAGTGGGACGAACGATCAGCAAGTCCTCCGGCAACTGTTGAATCGAGCGGGCATAGGCCACCGTGGCTCCGCACATCATGGGGACGTAATAACCGCCCGTGCGCTCAAACGCATGCGACAGGGGAAGGAACGAGAGTAGCAGATCATCCCGTGATAGCGGCACAATCTGCGAGCAGCCGTAGGCATTCGTGAGTATATTGTGATGACTCAGCATTACTCCCTTGGGCCGCCCTGAAGTGCCGGAGGTGTATATGATAGTGGCCAGCTGATGCGGATCGGCTTTGAAATGTTGTATCTCTCCGGCTTGCCCGGGCAGCCAGTCATGCAGCGCAAGCACGCGACGGTCATCAACTTTTTCAGGGCTGCTTTGAATCGTCACAACACGCTTCAGATTGCCAATCTGGTGGCCCACGCCGGAAAACGTCTGCCACTGCGCCAACTCTTCCAGCAATAATACTTTGACGCCAGCGTCAGACAGAATATAGGCTGCATTTTCCGCGCGATCGGCCGTGTAAAGGGGCACGACCACGAGCCCCATTCTCAGCGCGGCATGCTCGAACATTACCCATTCAGGGCAGTTTCTTAGCATCACCGCCACCCTGTCGCCGGCCACTAGATTCTCCTGAGAGAGCGCGGCTTGCCAACGCGTGACACCCTGATCCATTTGTTCCCAGGTGAGATCGCGCCATTTGCCGCTCGACCGGTCATAATCCCGGTAAGCCACCCCTTGTGGCGATCGGCGAACTCGCTCGCTGAACAGGCCGTCCAGCGTTACGGCTACCTCCACCGGGATAATGTCCGTCAGGTCGTGCCGCCTGTTTTGCATGGGTCGTCTCCGCCAGCCATGTGTTTTATTGGTATTAACCCTGGGTTCTAGCTTGCCGCGTCATGGATCACTTCCGTAGCCACTTCTGGGACCACCCCCGGGATCGTTTCCGCCGGTTCAGGTCCAGCTTGCGGCTCGCTGGCAAAATCCGGGGGAAAATCGTCCACCATAATCACGCGCCGGCGCAGGGATTCCATTTTCCCCATCAACTCCAATTCGCTAGTGGTGATAACCCTCTGCTTGAGCGCAGCCGCGATTTTCTCCTCCCGCTGCGCGGGAATCCGGCCCGCCTTGACGGCCACACGCAACTTGGTTTCCACTGCCTCGCTTACGACTGCGCATCGCAGCGCCTGTTCCAGAATGCCCAGCGGCTCGTCAGCAGATTCCGGCACGTAAATGCCCGCGGTCAGGCGGTCACGCGCTTCCCCCGGCGTTAGCATCAGTTTGGCTACCTTATGACCCAATTCATCGGATGGCGGCGAGAATGATTTCCCCAAAGGAAAAACAAGAAACCGAAGCAGCCGTCTCCTGACAGCGCCCCCGGGGAAATTTTCCAGCAGGCCATCGAAAGCTTCCTGCATGCGATAAAGTGCATCCCGCATCGACCAATGCAGCAACGGCAAATCAGCTGCGGGGCGATCATCGTCCTTAAAGCGTTTTAGCGTCGCC
>JBKJYB010000454.1:0-11453 GCA_046716045.1 Nitrosospira sp. | reverse complement strand
CAACTTATCGCGCATCAATTGCTTTAGAGAAGCCCCTTTTGAGTCCAGCTTCGGCACACGGTCGACCACGTCCATTACCAGATGAAAACGGTCCAGGTCGTTGAGCACCGTCATGTCGAACGGTGTGGTGGTGGTTCCTTCTTCCTTATAGCCACGCACATGCAGATTTTCATGATTGGTGCGGCGGTAGGTCATGCGATGGATGAGCCAGGGATAGCCGTGATAAGCAAAGATGATCGGCTTGCAGGTGGTAAAGAGCGTATCAAAGTCACGATCCGATAACCCATGCGGATGCTCTTCTTTCGGCTGTAGCGTCATCAGATCCACCACATTGATCACCCGCATTTTGAGCTCCGGGACGTGGCGCCGCAGCAGATCCACCGCTGCCAGCGTTTCGAGGGTCGGCACATCGCCTGCGCAGGCCAGCACCACATCCGGCTCGCCGCCCTGATCATTGCTTGCCCAATCCCAAATACCGATGCCGGCGGTGCTGTGCTTGACGGCCGCATCCAGGTTGAGCCACTGTAGTGCTGGTTGTTTTCCCGCCACGATCACGTTGATGAAATTGCGGGAACGCAGACACTTATCAGTAATGAATAACAGCGTGTTGGCATCGGGCGGCAGATAAACGCGAATGATATCAGCCTTTTTGTTCACCACGTGATCGATAAAGCCGGGGTCCTGGTGTGAGAAACCGTTGTTATCCTGGCGCCATACGTGTGAGGTCAGCAGATAATTCAGCGACGCAATCGGGCGGCGCCAGGGAATTTCCTTGCTGGTTACCTTGAGCCACTTGGCGTGTTGATTGAACATGGAATCAACAATGTGGATAAATGCTTCATAGCAGGAAAAAAGACCGTGGCGTCCGGTCAGCAGATAACCTTCAAGCCAGCCCTGGCAAGTATGCTCGGAAAGAATCTCCATCACCCTTCCATCGGGCGCAAGATGCTCATCCTCGGGCAGCGTTTTCGCCACCCAGGTTCGGGCCGTTACCTCAAACAGGGCACCGAGGCGGTTTGAGCTGGTTTCATCAGGCCCCATCACCCGGAAGTTACGATTGTCCAGATTGAGCTTCATCACATCACGCAGGAATTTGCCCATCTCCCCGGTGGATTCCACTACTACTGTACCCGGTGTGGGCACAGCTACAGCATAGTCGCGGAAGTCCGGCATTTCCAGATCTTTAAGCAATCGACCGCCGTTGGCATGGGGATTTGCGCCCATGCGCCGTTCGCCTTGGGGTGCAAGCGCCGCTAGCTCCAGTATGAGGGCGCCCTTTTCATCGAATAATTCCTCCGGCTTGTAGCTTTTCATCCAGTTTTCCAGCAGCTTCAGATGCTGCGGATTTGAACCGATCTCCGCGAGGGGCACCTGGTGCGAACGCCAATAACCTTCTGTTTTCTTGCCGTCAACTTCTTTCGGGCCGGTCCATCCCTTGGGACTGCGCAGAATGATCATGGGCCAACGCGGGTGCGTAATTACCTCCTTCCCCCCATTGGCACGGGCTTCATGCTGGATCGTCCGGATCTTGCCAATCGCGATATCCAGTGCAGCCGCCATCGCCTGGTGCATAAGTTCAGGGTCCGACCCCTCGACAAAATAAGGCTGATAACCATAGCCCACAAACAGGCTTTCCAGTTCGTCATGACTGATGCGCGCGAGCAGCGCGGGATTCGCTATCTTGTAGCCATTAAGATGCAGGATCGGCAGCACCGCGCCATCATGGGCCGGATTGAGGAATTTATTCGAATGCCAGGAGGTGGCAAGCGGCCCGGTTTCAGCTTCACCATCACCCACCACACAAGCCACGATCAGATCAGGATTGTCGAAAGCCGCCCCAAAAGCGTGAGATAAGGCGTAACCCAGCTCTCCACCTTCGTGAATCGAGCCGGGTGTCTCCGGCGCCACGTGGCTGGGAATGCCGCCGGGAAATGAAAACTGTTTGAACAGCCGCTGCATGCCCGTCGCATTCTGGGAAATGTGAGGATAGAACTCGCTGTAGCTACCCTCAAGCCAGGTATTGGCAATCATTGCCGGCCCGCCATGACCGGGGCCGGCAATGTAGAACATATTCAAATCGTATTTCTTGATGATGCGGTTCAGGTGCACGTAGACGAAATTGAGCCCCGGCGTGGTGCCCCAGTGGCCAAGCAACCGCGGCTTGACATGCGCGAGCGTGAGCGGCTCTTTGAGTAAGGGGTTGTCGAGGAGATAGATTTGTCCGATGGAGAGATAATTCGCCGCGCGCCAATATGCATGTATCTTGCGCAACTCTTCAGCGGAAAGCGGCGTGTTTCCCGATTTGGCCGGCAGTTCAATTTCATTCATGTGGATTCTCCTCCAAAGATTGATTCTCTTTCGCCGCCATCACAGTCACCGCTTCCCGCGCCAGGATAGCTGCTTCGTTTACCGGAATAACCCATACTTCTATCCGGCTTGTCCGTGTGCTGATGCATGACACTTCGCAGGGATCATTATTTTTTTTCAAATCGATCTCGATTCCACACCACGTCATACCCGCAAGAATTCTTTCCCGCACTGCCGGAACATTCTCGCCCACGCCCCCGCCAAAAATAATTGCTTCGGCGCCGCCCAACACCGCGAGATAGGCGCCCAGATATTTACGTGCCCGGTAACAATATAAGTCCACGGCCAGATGCGCACGCTCATCCTGTGACACCAGTAATTGGCGTATGTCGGCGCTAATCCCGGATACGCCTAGCAGCCCTGACTGCTCATTCAGCAACCGATCCACCTGCTCGGGAGTAAGACCTTCCTGACGCTGCAGGAATGTGGCCAGAGCCGGATCAATATCGCCCGAACGTGTCGCCATCATCAGACCCTCCAGAGGGGAAAATCCCATCGAAGTATCACGTGGCGATCCATTATCAATCGCCGTGATCGAGCAACCCGCGCCGAGCTGCATGGAAATCACCCTCCCCCCATTTGGAATGTCTGGTTTGAGCTCGCGCCATCCGCGCCACATGTCCTGATGCGCCAGTCCGTGAAAACCATAACGGCGCAGCCCATGCTTTTGCGCAAGCGCATGAGCGATCGCATAAGTCCGTGCGGTTTCAGGCAGGGCTGAAAAGAAAGCGGTATCAAACACCGCGACTTGGGCAACGTCGATGCCCAATGCTTCACGCGTTGCGCGTATCCAGCGCAACGCGGCTGGATTATGCAATGGCGCGAGAGGCGCCAGACGGTCGATCTCGCGTTCCGCTTCCTGATCGAGCAAACGGGATGCCGTAAAACTCATACCGCCGTGCACCACGCGATGCGCTGACACATCTATCCGGCTGAGTCCGTGCCCCCGCATGAATCCGTTTAGCATAACCTGGGGCTCGCCAGCGGCAAGATCATGCCGTACGTTTGCCAGTTCTGTTAACCCATCACGATCACGGGCGAATGCTGCCAGGCGGACAGATGAACTACCGGTGTTAACGGTCAAAATGATCATGGATAACACCATCGGACCAGTGGCAATTTGGAGAATCTCTGAATAAATCCTCCACGAAGCGCGTGGCTGGCAAACCCGGAGACTTATTCAGAGGTTCCGTAGCCACAAGAAGTTGCGCATTTGTTTACCCGCACGTTTCTTACGGGCTGACCACCAATACATCACATGGCGTCTCGTAGAGAACATGCTTGGTGACGGACCCGAATAGCGCTTCATCCAGCTCCGTTTCTCCGCGCTTACCGATGACGATGAGATCCGTGGCGAGGATTCGTGTCTTGTCCCTGATTACGTCAGGTGGATAACCATGCTCGATGATGGAAGTCACACCGATATCGCCAGATGCGCAATCGGCGATAATATTCTCCATCTCGTGCCGGACACGGCTAAGCACTCTGGAGTGATAGAGTTCAACCATTTCCGCGTTTGCGTCCCCTTGCGACATTATTTCATCAAGCGGCTCGACTGCGTGCAACACATGAATTGAAGTCTTCATCGGCACCCCCCCGGCGGAGATAACTTTCAACGCCACCTGTAGCGCCAAGCGGGAAGGGTATGAGAAATCCACCGGCACCAGTACACGATGATATCCATCCTTCGGCTCCTGTTTTATGATCAGCAGCGGATGATTACCCTTTCGGAGGGTTTTTGACGCGGTAGTACCCAAAAAGAGTTCCTGAAGAAAGCTTTCACCCTGATCGCCGATCACGACCAGATCGGCTTGATGGGATTCCGCATAGTGATTGATCTCAACATGGGCTCTCCCGATTGCAACGTGATACCTGACGTCGATGCCTTCCCTGGCCAGTATTTCAGCCTTCTTTTGCAGTGTCGCCGTAGCTTGATTGTAGAGCCTCTGTTCCGTTTCCAGCGGGGTATCCGCCATCAAACGTTTGAAGGCTTCAAACGGAAACGACGGAAGAACATGTAGTAAATACAATACCGCCTCGTGTCCGGCTGCCAGCTTCGCGGCGCGCCGTACCGCCCGATCGGCTCGCGGAGAAAAATCCGTGGCGGCGAGAATGCGTTGAATTTTTTCCACTGTATAGTCTCCTCTTAATAGGGCCTGGCCCGCTTTCGTACCGCTGACAGCCTACCGGATTTAGGGCAATCTGAAAAAATATCCATCTTTTTGCTTCGATTCTTTAAGCTGCCAGAAGCGGTTTCATTATTGGGATACTTGTAAATTTACGCATAAAGTAGTCCCCTCCAGAAATGGCTCGCCTGTTTCCAGTTTGAGAAGGTTGCTGGTTGTCACATGGGCGATCTGGGTAAGCGCCTCATGGGTCAGGAATCCCTGATGCGACGTAATAAGTACTTTTGGAAAGGACAGCAATCGAGAGAGTTCATCGTCGTGCAATACCTCACCGGAAAGGTTTTCAAAAAAAATACCGGCCTCTTTCTCGTAAACATCCAGCGCAACGCCGCCAAGACGGTTATTTTTGAGTGCCGCGATGAGAGCACTGGTATCAATGAGTTTGCCGCGACTGGTGTTAATGAGGTACGCACCGGCCTTCATCCGCGAAAGCGTTTGCTCGTTGAGCATATGTAAAGTGTCTGGTGTGAGCGGCACGTGTAGTGTGAGAATATCGCTCGTAGTGAGCACGGTGTCGAAATCGGCATAAGTCACGCCATGTTCTTTCGCCCAGTCGAACGATGGAAACAAATCACAGGCAATAACCTTGGCTTCAAAACCCCGAAAAATCTGCGCTGCGATTCGCCCTATCCTGCCAGCGCCGATAATACCTACCGTTTTTCCGCAAATATCAAAACCGACGAAACCATTGAGCGAGAAATTGTGCTCGCGGGTGCGATTATAGGCGTGGTGTATTTTACGATTGAGCGTCAACAGCAATCCGACAGTATGCTCAGCGATGGCGTGGGGTGAATAGGCGGGCACATAAGTGACAACAAAACCAAGTTTCCGGGCCGCATCGATATCCACGTTATCGAAACCTGCACATCGCAAGGCAATGAGGCGCACTCCCAAGCGGTGCAGGATTTCAAGGCAAGGGCGGGTCAAACGATCGTTAACGAAAATACAGACCGCTTGCGCACCCACTGCCGTTGCCGCCGTTTCCTCGACCAAACGAAATTCATGAAACTGATGACGCAACCGCCCAGCTCCCGGTGTTCGCTCGAAATATTGACGGTCATAAGGCTTGGTATCGTAAAAAGTAACGGTTGTCATAGCATGACTTCAAATAAAAGCGTCCAAATTCGATTAGAAGCTTTGGGGTATCAAAGTTGATTATGCAATATATGCGGAAGTAAGGAAACTCTGTATACATTTCTAACTCGGATGAAACATTCGGGCTAATAGACGCTTCGAATTCGTCAAGCATCGCTTATTACGGAGCGAGTATGGTGAATATTCCCCCTGAGCAATAAGCCTGGACGGGGAACAAGGCCATACCATTTCCATTAGCTCAGTACATCGGGTGAGCCTGTGCATCTTACAAAGTACCCTCGCGGCAAAAATCGATTTTTTTCATAATACAGTCTCCCATTCGAATGAATCGATAGTGCTATACTCTCCGCTTCAACCCTATCTCAGGAGACCTTCATGAAGAAAATATTGACCCTGTTCACCTTGGCCATTCTTACCTTCGGATTGGCCGCCTTTGACGCTGAGGCAAGACGCTTTGGTGGGGGCAAAAGTATTGGCAAGCAACGTGAAGCCGTAAGCCCGCAAGCTGCTCCCAAGCCGGCACAGACACCATCCGCCGCGCCCGCGGCCGCGGGTGGCAGTAAATGGATGGGTCCCTTGGCGGGTTTAGCCGCGGGCGGATTGCTGGCGGCGCTTTTCATGGGCGGCGCATTCGAAGGCATCAATATGATGGATGTACTGATGCTCGCCGCGCTGATGGCCGCAGTGTTCTTTGTCGTGCGTATGTTGCGCAAGCCGCGGCAGGAACAGTCTACGCGTCCGATGCAGTATTCGAGCATGGGAGCGGACCCCGGCAATACCAGTGTTCCCCCGGCTACCCCGGCGCCAGCGGCACCCGCGGCAAGTACGGCCACGCCTGCGCATAGCGGCACAGCAAATATTCCTGCTGATTTCCAGGTGGAGCCGTTTCTGCGCAATGCCAAAACTTCGTTCATTCGTCTGCAAGCGGCCAACGATGCACGTGACGTGAGTGATATCCGGGAATACACCACCCCCGAAATGTTCGCCGAGATAAGCATGCAGATCAGCGAGCGTGACCATGAGCCCCAAAAAACCGAGGTGATGGCTATTAACGCGGAATTACTTGAGGTCGTTACCGAAAAAGACCTGGCCATAGCCAGTGTTCGCTTTAATGGGCAATTACGTGAAGCCCCCGACAGGTCGCCGGAAGCGTTTGATGAAATCTGGCACGTGCAGAAGAGCCTTAAGGACCCTGAATCCGTCTGGCTGCTGGCGGGAATTCAACAGGTTTCCTAGATTTTTGTGGCCATGTTGGCATCCGTTGCGATAGCCCCGCTCAACCACCTGCTGCGTGGAGAAAGCTGGGCGCGCAAACGGTTGCAACCCTGCGCGGGCAAGACTGCGCGTTTTCGCCTTCCGCCTTTTCTTAACCTCGCCCTGACCGTGGAGGCCAGCGGCGAGGTATCCACTGCACCAAGCGGTACCCTGGACGACGCTGTCTTCACCCTTACTCCCCGTTTGTTGCCGCGCCTACTTGCCCATGATGAAGACGCCTACCGTGAAATCCGGATATCCGGCGACAGCGCGTTTGCCGAAGAAATTCTCCATATCGGAAAAAACCTGCATTGGGACGTGGAGCAGGATTTAAGCGGGGTAGTGGGTGATATAGTCGCATATCGCGTGGTGCAGGCTGGCGGCCGTCTGGTGCATTGGCACACCGAAACCATTCGCAATCTGTCTCAGACGCTCGTGGAATACCTGACGGAAGAGCAGCCGCTATTAGCCAAACCCATTGATATGCATGAGCTTATCAATGAAATAAATGAATTGCGGGACGATGCGGCACAATTGGAAGAGCGAGTAAAAGCACTAACCGCCGACAGGCTGCCAGGTAACAGGACACCTCTATAAACCTGAGAAGATTATTAAGGAACCACTGGATAAGTCCTCCGTAAAGCGTTTCGCTGGCAAACCCGGGCGCTTATTCAGAGATTCCTAACCCGGATGTTTCATAAATTCGCGTGATGATTGCGCAGGATTTTGTTTTGCAGGGGGATTTTGTGAAAGAGTGGCGTAGTTATTCATACGCCCGACTGAACAAAATTTCCATGCGAAACAAAAGACCAGTGAGGGCGCGCGTCAATTTATGAAACATCCGGGCTAACTACGGACGAACTGGCGTTTTTGAAATAAATGCGTTTCTTTCGTCTTCTCAAAATACTCGCGGTAGCATTTCATTTCGGCCTTGATGAATTTTTTCTCGGCCATGAGCGGCTGCGTTTCTTGCGACCTGTTGTCAAGCTGGCCACATTCTGGCGACGGCTGGATAGGGCTCGTGGTGAACGCCTCCGTCTGGCGCTGGAAGCGCTGGGACCCATTTTTGTCAAGTTCGGCCAAATGCTTTCCACCCGCCGCGATCTTCTGCCGCAGGATATTGCCGACGAGTTGGCCAAACTGCAAGATCAGGTTCCACCGTTTCCTTCCAGCCTCGCCCTTTCGACACTGGAACAGATCTATGGGAAGCCTGTCAACGAAGTCTTCTTGCTATTCGACGCGGAGCCGGTAGCCAGCGCATCAATCGCCCAGGTCCATCTGGCGGTGCTGCAAGATGGCACAGAAGTTGCGGTGAAGGTGCTGCGCCCCGGCATCGCCCCGATAATCTCCCATGATGTGGCATTGATGGAGACCGGCGCCTGGCTGGTTGAAGCGCTGTGGCCTGACGGCAAGAGATTGAAACCGCGCGAAGTGGTGAACGAATTCTCCCGGCACTTGGGAGACGAGCTCGATCTCATGCGCGAAGCATCCAACTGCAGTCAGTTGCGGCGCAATTTTCTTGATTCTCCCCTGCTTTTGGTGCCGGAAGTTTATTGGGACTACTGCTATTCGGGCGTCATGGTGATGCAGCGCGTAAAAGGCACGCCGATTAGCCACGTAACGGCACTACGCGAGCAGGGGGTGGATATCCCGAGACTCGCCCGCGTAGGCGTGGAAATCTTTTTTACCCAAGTATTCCGTGACGGTTATTTCCATGCCGATATGCATCCCGGCAATATTTTCGTTGGCAGCGACGGCCGTTATATCGCGGTGGATTTCGGCATAATGGGGACGCTCACCGATGAAGACAAGAATTATCTGGCGCAAAATTTCCTGGCGTTTTTCCGCCGTGACTATAAGCGCGTGGCGGAAGCGCACGTCGAGGCGGGGTGGGCGCCGAAAGATACGCGGGTTGACGATTTTGAAACCGCGATCCGCGCCGTATGCGAGCCGATTTTTGATAAACCGCTGAAAGAGATTTCCTTTAGCCGCGTACTGCTGCGATTATTTCAGACGTCGCGCCAATTCAACGTTGAAATCCAGCCGCAACTGGTAATGTTACAAAAAACCTTGTTGAATATCGAAGGGCTGGGCCGCGACCTCGACCCCGACCTTGATCTCTGGACAACTGCAAAACCGTACCTGGAAAACTGGATGGCCGAGCAACTCGGCTGGCGCGGACTCACCCGTCGTTTGGGTAAAGAGGCATCAAGCTGGGCGGTAATGCTGCCGCAGTTTCCCCGCCTGCTTCATCATGCCTTAAGCGAAATCCGCACAAAGGAGCTGGAACAGAAAATGAGTGAATTTGTAGTGGAAAAAAAACGTCAGAATCGCTTGCTTTCCATCGTTGTGATACTGTTGACCGCGGCAATGCTGTGGCAGATATGGCAATAAGATCATAAGCCTCCGGGCCGCTGATCCTTCCTATATTGGAGACAAAAACTCAGCAGATCTCCCCGTCCCGCTGCGGGGGTAATTCCGCCCCACTCCGTTTCAACTCCGTCGGACGCTTTCGTGAGTGTCATGTGCGTGCGGTTATCCCAAGGGCGGCAGTCTAAAAGAATTTTGGTAAAATCCCCGATTTTTCATTGGCACGACTATGTCGCTCCTGGAAATCCGTAATGTAACCCGGCGCTTTGGCAGCTATACCGCGGTCGATAACGTCAGCATTAGCGTTGAAACAAGTGAGTTCTTCACGCTGCTGGGACCGTCTGGCTGCGGAAAAACCACGCTCTTGCGGATGATAGCTGGATTCGATCTTCCCGATTCCGGTCAAATTCTTCTGGACGGCAAGGATATGGTTGGCACGCCGCCGGAAAAACGCCCTGTCCATACCGTATTCCAAACCTATGCGTTGTTTCCGCATATGACGGTAGCGGACAATATCGCGTTTCCGCTCAAGATGGCGGGGAAAGCTGCCCAAGAAATAAAAATCAGAGTTGGAGACGCACTGGATAGCGTGCGTTTACCGAATTTCGGCAGTCGTTTTCCACACGAATTGTCGGGCGGGCAGAAACAGCGTGTGGCATTCGCCAGAGGGCTGGTCAATCGGCCGCGGCTACTGTTGCTGGACGAACCGTTGGGCGCCCTTGATGCGAAGTTGCGCGAAGAGATGCAGATCGAACTCATCAATCTTCAGAAGGAAGTGGGGGTTACATTCGTTTTTGTTACTCATGCCCAGAATGAAGCCCTGGCGCTGTCGCATCGCATCGCGGTGATGAATCATGGCAATGTTGAACAAATTGACGAGCCCTCCAAAATATACGGTTTCCCAAGAAATCGTTTCGTGGCGGATTTCATCGGCAAGATCAGCATGATGAATGCGCAGGTTGTGGAAGCAGCGCCGTCGCACCTGAAACTTGATGTAGGGGAATTGGGCGAAGTGATAACCGCCGGTAAGGAAGGGATAAAAGCGGGCGATGATGGCGTGATGGCAATTCGTCCCGAACAGGTCCGGATTTCCCATCCTTCGGAAGAACCCCGGTTGAAGAACCACTTCCTCGGCAAAGTACATGATTTTCTGTATATCGGAGATGTCACGACCTATATCGTGGAACTCTCCAATGGCGCATACATCGAGGCTTTGCTGCCCAACTCTTCGCCGGGACGCGCCACATTTTTCGAAGTTGGGGATGAAGTCGGCGTCTCATGGCGCCACGATGCGGGTATTTTTCTTAATGACTAAGGAAACCCCGCGAGAGAACCGCGTTGCCAGATTTCTGGTGAGTGGACCGCCGCTATTGTTCCTGATGGTTTTCTTTGTCGCACCCAGCCTGATCATGATTCTCACCTCGTTCCGCTTTCCGGGCGAGTTTGGAGGCCTGGCGCCCATTGCCGCGCCCGCGGGGGAAATTTCCGGCGAATATGGTTTCACCTCGGAGGCTTATCAATTCTTTTTCAGCGAAGTTCTGTATGCCAGAATTTTCCTCAAATCCTTCGGTGTTGCGCTAGCCACCACGTTGATTTGTCTCATCATGGCATATCCGCTGGCATTGCTGATCGCACGCAGCGAAAAACGGTTCCGCAATCTGATGATCCTGCTGGTAGTGCTACCGTTCGCCAGCAATTTCCTCATCCGCATTTATGCCTGGATGATCATTCTCGGACCGGAGTCCGCGTTCAGCCACTTCGTCAACGCCATTCTTGGCGCATTCGGCATCGCGCCGGTGACGCTGTTATTCTCGCCGTTCGCGGTATTGGTAGGTATGGTTTATGTACATCTGCCGTTCATGATATTGCCTCTTTATACCAATCTGGAGAAGCACGATCCCTCCCTTCTGGATGCGGCTCAGGATCTGGGTGCGACGGCCTGGCAACGCTTCTGGCGTGTCACCTGGCCGCTATCGCTGCCGGGCGTATTTTCAGGCTCCGCGCTGGTATTCATTCCAGTGCTGGGCATGTTCGCAGTGCCCGATATACTCGGCGGCACGGGCGACATTCTCATCGGCAATCTGATCAAGGATCAGTTCCTCGGCACCCGTGATTGGCCTTTTGGTTCAGCGCTTTCAATCATGCTAACGCTGGCAGTGCTATCCGTCGCCGCACTGGCGA
>JBKJYB010000453.1:0-3371 GCA_046716045.1 Nitrosospira sp. | reverse complement strand
TGGAAATAATTTAACAGGCCTTGCAGCAAACCTTCATCTCCAGCAGCGGTCGGAATCACTTGAGTGAGTCCGAGTTTCCTTGCGGTTTTGGCTATGCGCTCATGGGATACGAACAACGGTGTTTTCTTAAGCCATATTTGACCGGATTCGCCAACCATATCGAATAAATTACGTAATCCTTCACTACTGGTTATGGTGATTGCGTTTAGCTCGCTTCTTGCCCAAGCGCGCAGTAGCGGGGCAGTATCGGTAACAGGCTTGACGCGGCGGTAGCATTCCGCATATTCAAGCGCGGCCCCCCGTCTCAGCAGGCTATCCCCCAGCAACTCGCGTCCGCTGTCTCCGCGAAAGATGACAACACGTTTGCCCGCGACCTGCCGCAATTCCGCCATTTCGAGTAACGCCTCGCTGTCAAACCGCATGGCTGGCGCGATCACCTCACTAACGCCAAAATCTCGTAGCGCCCTGGTGGTGCCCTGACCGACCGCCGCGATTTCCAACTTTGGCGGCAGTGACCGCTTTGCGAGTATCAGACTCATCGCCTTATTGACAGCGTTGGGACTGATAAAAATTGCCAGATCGAATTCATCGAGGCACGCAACCAGATTCAGTAACAGACGCTGATCCCCTATGTCGAGAATTTCAAACACAGGAAACAAAACCGGGTTGCCACCCGCTACACGAATCCCGGCAGCAAGGCCACCCGCCTGGTGCGCCGGACGCGTGACCAGGATATTGATCCCGGTCAGCGACTTACTCACGGAGGGCTCACGGATGGCTCACGGGCTCAATCACGGTCGATTCCAGCGCTGCCAGAATTTCTTCCGCTCCTTGCACCTTCAGATTCTGCGCCAATTGTGCACCCATACCCGTGCCCGTTTCGGGCTTGCCACTCAATTCATTGCTTATCATGCGTGTTCCATCGGGGCTTGCGACAAACCCGCGCAGCCGCAGTACTCCCCCGATAATTTCCGCAAAACCACCCAGTGGTACCTGGCAGCTTCCGCCCAACGCCCGGCTCATGGCGCGTTCAGCCTCCACACATTGAGCGGTTTCAAGGTGATGCAATGGTTGCATAAGCTTGATCAAATCCACTCGATCAGCCCGGCATTCGATTCCTAACGCTCCCTGGCCCACTGCCGGTAAACTTAGGTCAGGACTCAGCAATGCGGTAATGCGATCGGCCAGTCCCAGTCGTTTTAGTCCCGCCGCGGCGAGAATAATCGCCGCAAACTGTCCCTCATCCAATTTGCGCAACCGGGTTTGAACGTTGCCACGCAGGGGCTGTACTTGCAAATGCGGGAAGTGCGCGCGCAACTGGCTCTCACGCCGCAAGCTGGAAGTCCCCACCACGCCGCCAGCGGGGAGCTCGGAGAGGCTGGCATATTGATTGGAAATAAAGGCGTCGCGCGGGTCTTCGCGTTCGACGATGGCCGCCAGCGCAAATCCTTCCGGCATACTCATCGGCACGTCCTTCATCGAATGCACCGCGATATCCGCGCGCTTATCCTCCAGCGCCTGTTCCAGTTCCTTGATGAACAACCCCTTGCCGCCAATTTTAGAGAGGGACATATCAAGTATCTGGTCGCCACGAGTAGTCATCCCGAATATGTTGAACTCGGTTTGTGGGTATAATTTCGACAGCCGCTCCCGGATGAAATTTGCCTGCCACAAGGCAAGCACACTTTCCCGTGTAGCGATAACGATTTTTGCGGGGTTGGATGAATTGGGCATTATTATTACAGTGAGTAAATTACGGGATCATTTCCAATGTTCATTTTAGCATGTCAGCCGCCAGCCTGGATTGAAGTGCTTAGGGCATCCGCTCGCCTGAGGGTTGCAGGGGGAATTGCGTTATGAAATCTCTTACTTCCCAAAATCAGACCGATGATAAAGACAGGCCGGTAAAGGATGATCCCTTGCGTGAGGACATCCGCCTGCTGGGGCGCATGCTGGGCGACACATTGCGCGAGCAGGAAGGTGAGCCTACTTTCGATCTGGTGGAAAATATCCGCCAGACCGCGATTCGCTTTCGCCGCGAACAGGATCCGAAGGCGCGGCACGAGCTGGATATGATACTCAATCAGTTGAGCAACAAGGCTACCGTGGCAGTGGTGCGCGCATTCAGCCATTTCTCGCAACTTTCCAACATTGCCGAGGACATGCATCACAATCGCCGCCGCCGTACTCATCTTCGAGCCGGATCACCGCCTCAGGCTGGCAGCGTGGCGCTGGCGCTGGATCGGGTCTTCTCCAGCGGAACCGATGGCATCGCATTAACCAGATTCTTCGCCAAAGCGACCGTTTCACCGGTATTGACCGCCCATCCCACTGAGGTACAACGCAAAAGCATACTCGATTGCCAGTTGACCATCGCGCACCTGTTGAATGAACGAGATCGTATGCAACTTACGCCCGACGAGTTACGCAGCAACGAAGAGGGGTTGCGTTGCGCCATTCAGATATTATGGCAAACTCGCATGCTGCGTCCGGAACGCCTGTCAGTGTATGATGAAATCAAGAATGGCCTGGCTTATTACCGGTATACGTTTCTTACCGAGGTACCGCGTCTTTACGCGGAAATTGAAGATTTGCTTGAACGCCGGATGGGCGCGAGCGCGCCGCATATTCCGCCGTTTTTACGCATCGGCAGCTGGATAGGCAGCGACCGCGACGGCAATCCCTTCGTTACGCATGAGGTAATGCTGCATGCGGCTGAGCGTCAATCGGCGCTGGCACTGGATTATTACATGGGTGAAGTACATCAGATTGGCCGCCGGTTAAGCCTGACAGAGCGCCTAGTAGGCGTGGACGACGAGCTGGCGGCGTTGGCCGAGGCATCTCCAGACCGCGCACCCAGCCGCGCCGATGAGCCCTATCGGCGCGCATTGATCGGTATCTATGCGCGTCTTGCCGCGACCAGTCAGGAACTTGGTCACGTCATCAGGCAAAGGCGCCCCGTCGGTCCCGCCGCGCCTTATGCGGAAAGCACCGAATTTGTTCATGATCTCGATATCGTCATTCGCTCGCTAAAGCAGCACAAGTCGGAATTATTGGCGCGCGGGGATTTGCGTCATCTGCGACGCGCCGCGGAAGTCTTCGGCTTTCATCTCGCACCGCTGGACATGCGCCAGCACAGCAATGTGCATGAGCAGGTGGTGGCGGAATTGTTCGAATACGGCGCACATCGTAAGGGTTATTCCGGACTGACCGAGGCGGAACGCATACAGTGGCTGCTGAGCGAGATCAGCAGCCCTCGTCCCCTGCGTTCGCCTTATCTGGATTATTCCGAGCTCATCCAGAGCGAACTATGCATACTGCAAGCGGCGGCGGAAATTCAACGGCGCTTCGGCCGTGCCGCGCTGCCAAAT
>JBKJYB010000452.1:0-8248 GCA_046716045.1 Nitrosospira sp. | reverse complement strand
TGGATCGCATCAAGGCTGCTGTGGATGCCAGGACCGATCCCGATTTTGTTGTCATGGCACGCACCGATGCACTGGCGGTTGAAGGACTGCAAGCTGCCATAGACCGCGCGAGTCTATATGTGGAGGCAGGCGCGGATATGGTTTTTCCCGAGGCCGTAACTCAGTTGAGCATGTACCGGCAGTTCGCGGCAGCGGTGCAGGTCCCGATTCTCGCTAACATCACCGAATTTGGTGTAACGCCTCTCTTTACAGTCGAAGAGCTAGCTGAGATGAATGTTTCCCTGGTGCTTTATCCGTTATCCGCATTTCGGGCGATGAATGCCGCCGCCCTCAACGTGTATCGGGCAATACGCAATGAGGGCTCGCAGAAAAATGTGATTGATACCATGCAGACCCGTGCCGAGCTATACGAATTTCTCGATTACCATGCCTACGAAGAGAAGCTGAATAGTTTGTTTTCCGAATCTTCCAAAAAACCTGAAAATGACTAAAATTGTCCAAATCCCCAGTTTAAAAACGAAGAAATCCGTCATGTTGTCGGGTGTGGTGGCGGGGAATACCGCCATCTGCAGCGTCGGCAGAACCGGCAATGATCTGCATTATCGCGGTTATGACATTCTGGACGTGGCTGATACCTGTGAATTCGAAGAAATTGCCTATCTGCTGGTTCATGAAAAGCTTCCCACACTGGCGGAACTGGTTGCGTATAAAGAAAAACTGAGAAGCCTGCGTGACTTTCCCGTCAGCGTTAAGACCATGCTGGAAGCGATTCCCGCAACCACACACCCGATGGACGTTATGCGTACCGGCGTCTCGGCATTGGGCACTGTACTGCCGGAAGCGGAAAATCATTCCGTTGAAGGTGCGCGCAATCTGGCTGACCGGTTGCTCGCTTGCCTGGGACCTATGCTGCTTTACTGGCATCACTATTCTCATAATAATCGCCGTATCGACGTGGCAACCGATGATGATTCAATCGGTGGAAATTTTTTGCATCTGCTGCACGGCGAGCTACCATCACAGAACTGGGTGAAGGCAATGCATACCTCGCTGGTGCTATACGCCGAGCATGAGTTCAATGCCTCCACTTTTACCGCACGCGTGATCGCCGGAACCGGCTCGGATTTCTACTCCGCCCTTACCGGCGCCATCGGCGCACTGCGCGGACCGAAGCATGGCGGCGCCAATGAGGCCGCATTTGATATTCAGAAACGCTACGATAATCCGGATGAAGCCGAAGCCGACATCCGTCGCCGCGTGGCGGATAAGGAAATCATCATCGGATTTGGCCATCCGGTTTACACTGTCGCCGACCCGCGTAACAAGGTAATTCGGGAAGTGGCGAGAAAACTCTCGGCAGAAGCCGGTGATATGAAAATGTTCGATGTCGCTGCAAGACTGGAAACGGTCATGTGGGACATCAAGAAAATGTTTCCCAATCTCGACTGGTTCTCCGCCGTGAGCTATCACATGATGGGTGTGCCTACGGCTATGTTCACACCGCTGTTTGCGATCGCACGCACCAGCGGCTGGGCCGCGCACATTGTCGAGCAACGCGTGGACAACAAGATCATCCGGCCTTCGGCGAATTATATGGGGCCGGAGGATCGGAAATTTGTTCCGCTTTTGGTGCGCGGAAGAGGAAAGGGTTAGCAGAATTTGAGAACAATTTAGCTTGATGTTTATGACAGACAGATGCTTAACGCTTGTTGTTGAATTAATTTCTGATTTATAAACCACTTATTACGACAGCGGATGGTAAGCGCCGTCTATCTTCACTGGAATTCAGGAGTAATCTTGCGGCATTGGTATGCATATCACAGTGACAGGGTCATGGGATACACCTATGCGTCGGTCGGGGCTTCCCAGATGTACCTCACCAAATGCCATCCACTCGCGCTTAGCGACGTCATCTGGGTAGTTGAAGGCGATCTGAAGAAGCCTGCGGGCTTTCGTTTAGCAGACTGCTTTCGCTATACCCTTGCTGAGTATCCGCCCTTTCCTGCGGGCTACGAAGGTTTTAAATTAAAAATCCTCGGCCATTCCTCGCTGCTAACTCACGAGATTCCGCTCGATAAAGCCGAGCTATGGTTTTCGACTTTGCACTCAATGTATATTACAAAGCAGAAGTTCTTCCATTCCCTCTCCCTAGAGCTCTCTATGGTTACGGGTTTATGTCACGCGTCGAATATAAAATTTTAAGCTTTCACCGTATCGGTTGTTGGGCACCGGTTGAACTCGATGCTGAATTTTCGGTGTTAATACAGAACCTTTTGGATCAGATATTCATTGACATATCTTGCGATGATATCGGGATTCTTCAAACAATTCGCGACATGTAAAGGTGTTATAGACAGCGTACTATTAGTTCTTAAACCGTCGCGTGCAACTTCAATCCTAGAGCTTTCACCAATTTTAGCACGGTAGCAAATTCAGGATTGCCTTCGCCAGAGAGTGCTTTGTAAAGTCCCTCGCGACTAATCCCTGTATTCCGCGCGAGTTGACTCATGCCCTTGGCGCGAGCAATATCACCCAACGCCGCAGTAATTAGCGCAGGGTCACCTTCTTCGAGGCATGCCTCGAAATACAGTACCATGTCCTCTTCGGTTTTTAGGTGATCAACCAAATTCCATTTGCGTAGTTTGGCTGTACTCATGTTGCTTCCTTCAGTTTCCGCGCCAATTGCAGTGCAATTTTAATATCTCTCGATTGAGTGGATTTATCGCCGCCCACCAACAGAATGAATACTTCGTATCCCCGTTGTAGGAAGTACACGCGATAACCAAGGCCGTAGTGAATTCGCATTTCCGATACGCCTTCACTTACCGGCTCACAATCACCGAAGTTTCCCAGCTCGGCACGACGCAATCTTGCGTTGATCCGTGCCTTGGTGTGCATCACGCAAGCAGCTAAACCAATCAGCAAAAATGCTCGTTTCGACAAATTGATTCATAGCTGAATCGTAAACCATGGTTTACATTACTACAAGAAAATAATGGGTGATCACGGAGTTATGCCAAAGTTAATGATCTGGGGAGCAAACAGTACAAACGTCATACCGGCGGAAGCCGGTATCCAGTGGCATTCAAAGCACATCATTGTTGGTTTAGACTGGATTCCGAGTCAAGCCCGAAATGACGGAATTCATGGTATTTTCTCGCAGGATCATTCGTTCGGATGCTGCTCAATTCAATTCGGCCTCAAATATTGATGCGCTTTTTTCTCCTCGTCATTACCGTCGCCTTGACCGATTGTAGTCACCTCTCTCCCGCCAACACACCAGTTGCCGGGAGGAAAGTGGATATTGACGCGCCAATTGCTTATCGCTGCAATAGCGGTCGCATCGTAAAAGCGTTTTATCACTCCGGCACCACGGCCGTTGTGGAGTACGAGGGCAGGGTGCGCGAGATGATCATTGCCGTATCGGGCAGCGGTGCACGCTACGCCGGTGGTGGACTGGAGTGGTGGACGAAGGGGATGGGGCCAGGCTCGGAGGGCATGCTCCTCCATCATAAGAATGACGGCACTACGGGCGACATAATCGAGAGGTGTGTTCAGGCGAGCGTCGGATGAAGGCTCAACGCGGAGATGGTGGACACGATGCGGTCATCAACGGCTCAGATGATGCTCTCTCTTAGAGGGCTGGCTCTTATAATAGGTAACCATGTTATCTCATATCCCTAATATTCGCCCCCAGCCCGATCAAGTGCTGGTGGACATTGCCGACTATGTCGCTAACCGTGATATTCAAAGCGGCCTGGCTTACGATATCGCGCGCAACTGCCTGATGGACTCGCTTGGCTGCGCGATGGAAGCGCTTACTTATCCGGCCTGTACCAAACTACTTGGACCGCTCGTTTCAGGGATGACTGCGCCCAATGGAGCGAGAGTTCCCGGTACTCAATTCCAGCTTGATCCGGTACAGGCCGCATTCAATATCGGTACCATGATCCGCTGGCTCGATTTCAACGATACCTGGCTTGCCGCCGAATGGGGGCATCCGTCGGATAATCTGGGTGGCATACTCGCCGTTGCGGACTGGTGTGCGCGTAACGCGGTGGCTGCGGGGAAGAAACCGTTCACGATGCGCGACGTGCTTACCGCCATGATCAAGGCGTATGAAATTCAGGGTTGCCTCGCGCTTGAAAACAGCTTCAACAAGGTGGGGCTGGATCATGTTGTGCTGGTGAAAGTGGCTTCTGTTGCAGTCGTGACGCACTTGCTCGGCGGCAGCCGTGACCAGATTATCGATGCACTTTCGCAGGCGTGGGTGGATGGGCAATCGCTGCGCACCTATCGCCAGGCGCCCAATACCGGGTCGCGCAAATCCTGGGCGGCGGGGGACGCCACCAGCCGTGCGGTCTGGCTGGCATTGATTATGCTTAAAGGCGAAATGGGCTATCCTTCTGCGCTCACCGCCAAAATTTGGGGATTTTACGACGTGCTGTTCAGGGGGCAGCCATTCAGGTTTCAACGGCCGATTGAACGGTGGGGGTCATACGTGATGGAAAACATACTGTTCAAGATTTCATTCCCTGCTGAATTCCATTCCCAGACAGCGGCGGAGTGCGCGATGCAACTGCATCCCCATATAAAAGAGCGGATCGATGAGATCGGGAACATCACGATTCGGACACACGAGGCAGCGATCCGCATCATCGACAAGAAAGGGCCGCTCAATAACCCAGCCGACCGCGACCATTGTATTCAGTATATCGTTGCGGTATCGCTGATATTCGGGCGGCTTACTGCCGCCGATTATGAGGATGCCGTGGCAGCCGACCCGCGCATCGACGAGCTGCGCGCTAAGATCATTTGTGTCGAGGACCCGCAATTCACCCGGGATTATCAAGATCCCGAAAAACGCTCTATCGCTAACGGTGTTACGGTGGAATTCAGGAACGGCGGCAAGCTGGACGAAGTGGTGGTGGAATACCCCATCGGCCACAAGCTTCGTCGTGGCGAAGGTATTCCGCTATTGGAAGAAAAATTCAGAACCAATCTCGCGCGCCGATTTCCCGCCAGGCAACAAAAGATGATCGTTAACCTCTGTCTTGATCAACCGAGGCTGGAAGCGACACCCGTCAATAAGTTTGTTGATATGTTTGTGATTTAAACCGAATGTTTCGTTCTTGGACGGGCATCCGTCAATCGAGGCAAATCTCAGTCTGATCCGTGCTCTTTCGTGTCCGAATCGGCAGTATTTCGCGGCGGAGCAGTATTTATATCAAGCAATATTTTAAGGGCCGTCAGTTTTACCTTCCACGATGGAGTTGCCGCGGGGTCCATCGATAAACCCGCTACCAGTTGTTCCACCCCATCGACCTGCGCGGATTGGCAGGCAGACAGAAAATGATGCAATTCGTCACTGCTTGTAATACCCGTGCGCCGTACGAATTCCGGATAATCCTCCCGCAGGTGCGCCGCAAGCCAAGCCTGGTCTATCCATTGCTTTAGCTGATTGTAGGTGAAGCAGGTGCGTACCGCCAAGTCCACAGCGTCGGCACTGCTGAGATTCTCAATGTTATCAAAACCCTCTCGCTCCAGTCGCAATTCATGGGCATAGCTCATCCCGGCAAGCATGGAAAGCGGCAGCGCACGATAACTGTCACCAGGGATATCTCTCATTACCTTGAGCGCAACGCGCTCGATTGCTAGCGCAGCCCGTTTCGGATAAAAGCCGAAGAAAAAGCTTAACACGGGAAGCAGGCTAAGGCTTGCGGGTATAGTTGAGCCTGTCTCATCGGCACCGCCTTTCGAGCCTTTATTGGCAGGTGGGGTCTCAGTGGCGGATGAAGGTTCAGTGGCATCATTGATGGGCGCGGCAACTGGCGCCGCAGCGGGTTTGGAGTCGCCGGGGAAGGCGAAATCGAAGACAAAGGAGAGCACCAGCGCCAGTATGCTCGCGACGATCATGCGAATGGCGCCATCGACGAAGGTATGGGAGGTCAGATCCAGCGTAAAGTAGGCGCGTACAACCGAACCTATGAAATAAATGTAGGCACCGAGGAAGCCGAACTGGAAAGCGGTAAGATTACGGACAAGATGAGAATAATATGCATCTGGATTTTTCTCGAATAACTCGGTGAAAGGTCCCATGGTCAACATGTTTGCGCCAAGACCGAAATCCACACCTCCGTCCGTCGAGGAAGCAGGTTTGAACAGCAGCAGGATGCAAATGCCGAGCAATACAACGGTTGTGGTCAGCCAGACACTGCCTCGATAGGTGCTGAAGGAAGTGCGGCGCCCCATCCTTCTGCGGATTTCGCCGCGGCGCGCAGCCGGAACCTCGCGCTGCAACTGCCGTTCCTTCCGGTTCGTCATGCTCTGTATATAGGTTAAGGCGAGAGACGGCACGACCAGGACGGCCAGCAGCGCCATGATCAGGTTATACTGAAAAAATACGGGATCAAACCAGTGCGCAACGGCCCGGAAATCACGGTACTCGACGTCTTCAGGCCCCAAGGCGGATTCCAGCCCAAGACCCACAATAAGCAATGTCGGCACCAGAAATACCAGCCAGTCGTACCATGGCATGTCCCATTTGTTACCCTCGCTCTGATCCATGCATCCTCCTTCAGCTTGGTTTGCCTTCCGCCGCGGCCATGGCCTCGACAGCGGCCCGGGTCCAGAAATCAAAATGGTTGAAAGGCCGGACGGTCCGGCTATTCGGCAGGCCGAGGCTCCACCCGAGCAATTCGACGTGATCCGTACGCAGGATGCCGCGGAATTTTCCCCATTGTGCGGATTCAACCGGCACCATACCATCGTTGGCTTCCGGAATTACACGTCCGAAGTATCGTAGCCAGAATGGCTGTTCATCGAGCGGACGATGACCTGCATAGGACGAGTAGACAACATCCGAGCGATCCGAGATCGGCGCGGCGGAACGAGCCTGGGGAGTCAATTCGCTCAAACCGGGGCAGCCGATGTGCCGAATCCAGGCCGGAATCAGTCCGCGCGATTCGAGCACCCATGTGGCCAGCGGTGTACCATGATGCGGCGTGGCAACAGTAAGCAGACTTTTTACACGCTGATCGGGGTCAAGATAGGTAATCAGATGCCGGGCATCCAATCCTCCCATGCTATGTGCCACCAACGCAAAGGCCGGCGCGTCACTGTGAAAGAGCTGCCGGGCAAGTGCCTCCGCGCGTTCGACTATGGTGCCGGCAGGCGGTACTTCCGGCATGAGAGGAGTAATATGCACCCGGCGCAACGCATGCTCGACGCCACGAAAACACTCGATCGGTCCGCGACGCGAAAAACCAAGAAAACCATGCAACAGAGCCAGCGTTGGGGGGGCCATAAACAATGCTCGCTATAAGGTAATCCATCGATATCCGTACCATGAACGCGCAAGCCTAAGATAGCGGTGCCAAGGCGCATTTGCGCAGGATGGCCATGTTGCGCGTTAACATACATTCCTTTTTCATATTATATGATTTTTCGGATTTACGCGTTGTTTAGTAATGCTGGCAACTATAGTGGACCCCAATTTCCGGACAATAATTTAAGATGGTAGCCTGCGATAGAAAAGGAGCAGGTCGTGAGTGAAAGTAAGCGCAAGAATTTCAGTGGTCAGTACAAGGCCAAGGTGGCGCTTGAAGCCATCCGGGGGGTGAAGACGGTAAACGAGATTGCGCAGGAGTTTGGGGTGCATCCAACCCAAGTGGGGCTGTGGAAGAAGGAGCTGCAAGCACAGGCGGCAGGCATATTTGACGCCAAGCGCGGCCCCAAGCCGGTGGATCAATCCGCCCACCCGGAGCGGCTCTACTCCGAGATCGGACGGCTCAAGATGGAACTGGACTGGCTTAAAAAAAAGTCCGGGATATGCCAGTAGAAGCGCGCAAACATTGGGTCAACGCCCGTGATCCCTTGGCGCTGACGCGGCAATGCGAACTGGCGGGGATTGCCCGCTCCACCGTCTATGCGCCGCGCCCGGCCGCAAAGCTGGACGAACAGGAATGGGCGCTGCTGGCGCTGATCGACGTCGAATACACGCGCCACCCGTTCTTCGGCAGCCGCAAGATGACGGTGTATCTGCGCGGCATGGGATACCGGATCAACCGCAAGCGAATTTGTCGGCTGATGGGCATATTGGGATTGGCCGGCATGGCGCCGGGGCCGAACGCCAGTCTCCCGCATCCGCGGCACAAGGTTTATCCTTACCTGCTCAGAGGCGTGGCCGTGACCCGGCCCAATCAGGTATGGAGTACGGACATCACCTACCTCCGCCTGCCGCGAGGAT
>JBKJYB010000451.1:0-4011 GCA_046716045.1 Nitrosospira sp. | reverse complement strand
CGCTGGATGAATGCTTGATGGTGCGCGCCATGCCCGGCGTGTTCTGTGCGGGCGAAATGCTTGACTGGGAAGCGCCCACCGGCGGCTATCTGCTCACCGCCTGTTTCGCAAGCGGACGCACCGCAGGTTTGGGAGTGCTGGCCCATCTCGAATGTAGGAACATTTAGCCATGGCTAAACTAAATCTTCCAGCCCCGGCCAGGCCGATCTCACACCATCTCACACCATAAAGTTCATCAAATATTCAATAAGCTGCGCGCCGCCAAAGCCACCGAAGGGCAAAAGCAGCGCGCGTAGCGCGGACTGCTCAGTGACGGGTGCAAACACGCCCTCACGGGTGTTGCGAATACGCTCCATTAGCAGTTTGATCTGTTCCGCGTTAATTGGCGGCCCAATAGAATCCAACAGCATGTTGTTGGCTACTGTCAACGTTGGGCTATCTTTCAGCTGAGCCGGGCCAGCCACCGCACCATTAGCCATGTCAGGTGACCGGCTGCCGTCTTCAGGATTTACATTCAGGTTGTTATTTAGCGGGGGCGGGGACTGCATGCGCCACAACAGCATTTCGTAGTAGTCGAGCACCTTAGTGCGCGCCGCAAAGGCGCCTCTATGCAGCAGTACCTCGCTGAATAGTGCATAGACCAGCACGAGCCCGATGACAAAGACAAGCACAAGCGGAAAATTCATCGCATCAAAAAGATCGCTCCGCGCGATTACCATGAAAAAAATCAAGACGAACGGCAAGTAGATGAGCCAATGGATGCGTTGCGTGGCGCGCATAACCAACTGAAAATCAAGGTAGTCCGCGAGATAGGCGCGCGGCACGCCGGTCTCGGCCTCTTTGCGATTGAGCAACCGCTCAGGCCACACGCTGCTCATATTGCTCAGCATCTTGATGAACTGCGCGCAAGCACGCGTCTGGTAGCTGACCCAGAAGATGACCAGCCACAAAACCGACGCATTGAGGAATACAAGAATGAGGTTCAGTCTCTCCACAAGCTGGCCGCGATGAGGAAATAATGGCATGCCGAAAACCTGGAACGCCGCATAGCCGAGTAAGACTATAATCACTGTGGAGAGCACGATCCAGCCCTTCATCTCGCGCATGCCAGTGGCACGCAAATAGCTCTGCCACAAGGTAGCGATCTCGATCTCCGGACCCACTGACTTCGGGTCGGCCTTGCCCTCCGTATTGAATGACGTCAGATCAACATACGGGCCGGTCCATACTGCGGACCATCTGCTGCGCGCCAGCGTCCAAGTCTGCGGCAGGGAAAAATTGAAGTCCCTGGAGATGAGACGCGCTTCCCGCCATATCCAACTCCAGCCCGCGATCGTGAGCACAAGCATGAGCACGAAGCCGATTAAGCGTAACACTAGACTCGGCCACACGCTGGTTCCCTCCAACCACACGAACGGCTCACCGATTCCTTGCTTAAGCGAAGCATTCATTTCTCCCACAATATACGCGAAGATATAAAGCGCCACTAAAGCCACCAAACCCACGCCCGTCAACCAGAATTTTGCGGCTTTCGCATTCACAGGAGAAGAAAGCGTATTTTTCGCGGCGCGCAACGTCTCATGAACATGACGGCTAGCCATGGCGATCAATAGGAGTCCAAGGGCGACCATTAAGAAAATTTCAGGCGCATGCTCAAATGATGGCCTGAGCAGAGGCCTGGCCGGCTCGATGTCCGTGCACTCCGCCCAGTAGTTGTGATCACAGGGTTTATAGATCTTTGGAGAAATAGCACCCTTGAGGTTGGAGCCTTCGATTCTGGAGGCGTCATACCAAACGGTGAGATCATCAACCGTCGGCGAGGCGAGATGCACCGCTTCTGTCCGTCCGATCTCGAAGATCTGCGGACGCAGCCACTGCTTCATCTTGCCGGTCCAATCGAACACCTTGTTCTCGAGCGCCATCAATGTTGCGAGATAAGTTGCGGTCTGGTAACTATCCCGGAACGGCAAGGTCGACTGTTGCAATTCCGGACGTAGCGACAATCCAAAGTTGGACGCAACCACAAGGTTGCGCGCCCAATCCTTCTGATCAGCGTGCAGATAGCGCGCATCGAGGTCGGTGGTGAAAAATATCTTATCCTTGAAACGGTTGCGAAGCGATTGAAGAATCAAGAGTTTGTCGTATACGTCAGAACCAACGATACCGATCGCCTTTATGCCGTTCTCTGCAAACTGCTTATCGCTATTAAGCTGCGTAATCTCGTCGGCAAGCCGCCGCAGGTAGTCATACTGGCTACGTCCTTCGGCGTGCTCTATCGGGATATCTCTGAGCTGCGCGCCCGGATCCTTTGATTTTCCACCATCGTCCTTGTGCGATGCATTGGTGCCTGACTTGTCTATATCAGGCAGCACGCCATCCAGCCCGCGCAGGTAGTTAAATGTGCGTACCTGCTTCAACACGCTGGGATCAGTCCCGCAAAGCGACGAAAAGCCGTCGGTGAGATTTCGAGATAGCGTGCGAGCATACTTGGAGTCCCACTCGCTGATTAGCACCAAGCCGTCCTTGCAATTACGCGGAGAACTTGCATATTTCTTGTTATTCACAAGATGCGTCCATTTCATCTGCCACCATGAATCATCATAGCCGAACTCACGATTGACGCCGCGCTGCCACAACTCCCACAGCAACGCGGCCGAGAGTGTGTCGTCGGTACCGATCGTGCGGACGATCTGGGGCAAAGTCAGATCGTTCGACCGGGGAAAATCTTTTATCTTGATACATTCCCACAGCTTCTTCTTACTGTCATCTCGTCCCCCCGACACGAGTGACAGTTCGCAATTGGAGACAGTCGCGCTGGGCGAGAACATCTGGAGCATAACGTCACTCTTCAGCATCATAGAGTTTTTCTTCGTGACATTCCCGGTTGTCGGCAGACCACTATTGGGAACCAGCTGCGTTAGCATCGCCGACCCCGCCGGCCCGACCAGCTTGACATTGAGGCCATCGCTGCTGTTGGCTGGTAACGTAGTCGGGGGTGGCGTCAACCCTTTAAACAAGGCATGCAGCTTCACAAGCGGCGCAGTGGTGAATTTTTCCTCGTTCAGCCAGAGCACCAGCACATTAGAAGACGGATCTTTCCGCTCGTACCACTCGTATGGAACAGTCAACTGCAGTGGACGGTTGCCGGGCTCAGGCAGGTTGATGTTGAAATAGCCTATCGCGTCGGCGTTCTCGGGATGATAGTGATGAAAACCTAGCGCCGAGACCACTGCGAAACGCGAGCGACGCCGATATTCGGCCGCTTCGACGAACGAGCCGCCAAAAACACTCACAGCGACAACCGTCAAATGATTAGGGGCAAGGTGACGTAACTCTTTGATACGCTCGTGCAGCGCCTCAGTGGTATGCGCCTTTGAAGCGGATGCTTTGAGAGTATGCGCAACCTCGATGGCCTGGGCGGAACGTTCCACGTGCTTCTCTATCGCTGCGAACGGATCCTGCCACAGCCGCGCCTCGACATCCTGTTGAGTAGTCGGCATAAACTTCACGCGCTCAGGATCAATCGGGCGCGCGCTCTCCAGCGGCACGTTCTTGACCAGTACGCCTGCTGCCAGTAACACCACCATCACAATGGGCAATGGGTTGGCAAACATGCCTCTGGTTTTGTCACTATTGTCGGCACTCATAAATTTACTCACTACTATAGTTAATTTGTCACGATTTCCTGGGCTACGCTCAAAACCCGCCACATTCTTAAAAGTGAAATATTCTGATCACGTTTTAAATAATGGAGCGGCGCCAAAAAAAAGAGAATAGGCAAACTGCTTATTCTCAACAAGAAAATCCATTTATTTCACGACTTGTCTCACATAAAACATTTTTTATTAACTGTTCAGACTTTGCAGATACTCTGCATTGTTCATCTTGTAGTACCTTCAGTTTTAGCTGATCGATGCCCGATCAGTCCCTGCCGCGTTATAATCGCGTTCTTTCTTTTCGCACATAGCTTTCATTCGGAGCCATCGCCATGTCGCATAATCTGTTCAACAC
>JBKJYB010000450.1:0-3357 GCA_046716045.1 Nitrosospira sp. | reverse complement strand
GCCCTTCAGGTCGGTTACCACTGAAGCGGGCGCAAAGGACTGGAGCAGCACCCGCTTAGTCATTTCGGCGAAATCGGTTTCCTTGGTCTTCTTTATCACTTCAGCGGGCTCTTTTGCGCTGGGGATTTTGGTCCATGATAATCCGCCGGATAGTACTGCGAGGATGGAATTGGCACGGTAGAATTTCCACTTGCGGTTGAGCTGCTCGAACAGCTCGGAGTGATTGCCGAGGCTCTCCGAGGACGAGAGGAACAACACGCCACCCGGCTTGAGGGCATAATGAAAAACCCGGATGAGACGTTTTTGCAGTTCCGATTCCAGGTAGATCATAACGTTGCGGCAACTGAGCAGGTCAAGCCTGGTGAAGGGCGGGTTTTTGATGATGTTTTGGGTAGCAAAAACCACCATCTCCCGGATGTTCTTCTTCACGCGGTAGCCCGCTTCTTCCTTGACGAAGAAACGGCGCAGACGCTCCGGATCGACATCCTGGGCGATATTGGGCGGGTAGATGCCAGCGCGTGCCACGGAGATGACGCCATCGTCGAGGTCGGTGCTGTAAATCTGGACTTTCAATTCCCGCCGGGTCTCGTCCATAAACTCGCTCAGCAGCATGGCTAAGGAGTAGGTCTCCTCGCCCGTGGCGCAGCCCGCCACCCAGACGCGGAACACGTAATCTGCCCGTTTGCCCTCGAACAACAACGGCAGGATGTCGCGCTTCAGGGTAATAAAGGCCTCGGCATCGCGGAAGAAGCTGGTGACATTGATCAGCAACTCCTTGAACAGCAATTTCATCTCGGCAGGATTCTCCTTGAGGTAGCGGGCATAGGTTTCCGTGTCTTCGATGTTGTGCTGCGACATGCGTCGCTCGATGCGGCGGCCAATCGTGCTCTTTTTGTAAAACGAGAAGTCGTGTCCAGTGCTGGTACGCAACAGCATCAGGATGCGATCGATGCCGCTCACCGCAGCCGGGGCGAGTGGCGTTTCCTGGCGGACGGCCAAGGCATGCATTCCGGCCAGCAGCACTTGCGGCATTTTTTCGACCGGGAGGACATGGGTGGCGTAGCCGGCCTGAATGGCGCTAACCGGCATTCCGTCGTATTTCGCCGTGGCCGGTTCCTGCACCAAGGAAACGCCGCCGGCACCAAGAATGGCGCGTAGCCCCAGCGTGCCGTCGGTGCCGGTGCCAGACAGGATGATTCCAATGGCATTTTCTCCCTGATCATCGGCCAGGGAACGCAGGAAGGTGTCAATCGTCATGCGCAGTCCGCGCGGTTGCTCCGGTACGCCCAGTTGCAACATGCCGTGGGAAATGGACATGTCACGGTTGGGCGGGATGACATAAACGCCGTTGGGTGCCACGGCCATCTGGTCTTGCACCTCGACCACCGGCATGGCTGTGGTGCGCTGCAAGATTTCGGAGAGCATGCTGACATGGCTAGGATCGAGATGCGACACCAGTACGAACGCCATGCCGCTGTCGGGCGGAACACTGCGGAAGAACTGTTCGAAGGCTTCCAGACCGCCAGCGGATGCACCCATGCCAACAATTGGAAATGGAGCGTCCGGGACATTTTTTACCGAAGCGACGGGGCTGGCCGGCATCACCGGAGATTTTGACTTGGACTTGGTCTTCTTCGTTGCCTTGCTAGTCGTCATGCGGAAATTCTCAGCTGATTGGCACAATTTTTAAAAGGGTATCACTTTATCGAAGATTTCGGAAACTAGGCGTGCTGCGCTGGTTTCTGACTGACCACCCGCAAAATTATCTCACCATGCCCATCATTTACGGATTGGCTGTCCCTCTAGTCTTTTTCGACCTATGCATCAGCTTCTATCAGTTAATCTGTTCCCTGTTTACAGAATATCCAGAGTAAGGCGCGCGAACTATTTTGTGTTGGATCGTCAGCACTTGGCATACTTGAATATCATTGAAAAAATGCACTGCATGTATTGCTCATAAGCTGTCGGGTTGCTCGCCTACGCACGCGAAATCAAGGCACGCACCGAACAATATTTTTGCCCGATCAAACATGCACGCAAAATCCTCAGTGCGCATTCGCGCTATGAACGTTTTCTGAACTATGGTGAAGCAGATAATTTCCATGGGAAACTCGAAAAAATTCGCACCGAACTTACCAAGGCAAGCAGACAAGCGGCAAAGTGACGGTCCACAAAATGAAAGTGACCCAACCAGGTAACTTTCAAAGCAGAATCTGCAATAGTACCGGCCTCAATTTCTGCCATCAGACGCTTTTTTATAAATAGTAGGCTATTCCTTTAGGGCGCCTCTAAAAATTCAAGTTTCTAGGCAAGACAGGGCGAGAGGAAAAAATTTGAGCGCAGCATATGTTTTATATGTAAGCGAAAATTTTTTACTCACAACGCTGTATTGTGACGAAAATTGAATTTTTAGAGGTGCCCTTTATTTATTGCATCGCAATGTACGGTACCAAACAGACAGAGCCTTAAGAATTGAATATTTTTCAATAAAAAATTGTAGGCATAATAAGTTTGGAAGGGCTACGGATTCCCCTTCGTTGCGCCAGACCGCCTTCGTCGGAAGTTAAATTCTAACTTTAGAACCCATCAGCCAAATGGGTTTGTAGGCATGTTTAGAGGCAACTTGATCCAAGAAACGGAGGTATCACTGCTAAAACTGATGGGAATTAAGCTCTAAATCATGATTTCGATATATTTAATCGCCCTATATGAAGGAGAAATGCTATGGGTATGATGAAAGAATTTAAGGAGTTTGCCGTCAAGGGTAATGTTATCGACATGGCCGTAGGCATTATTATTGGAGCTGCGTTTGGTAAAATTGTCTCGTCTTTTGTTGGCGATATAATTATGCCTCCAATTGGAGTTCTCTTAGGCGGAGTTGATTTTTCCAGTTTGGCGTTCATCGTTCAGGAAGCCAGGGGAGAAACACCAGCTGTTGTGATCAGCTACGGGAAGTTCATCCAGACAATGATTGATTTCGCGATTATTGCTTTTGCAATATTTATGTCTATAAAAGGTATAAATTCATTAAAGAGGCAATCGGAAGAGAAACCGGCAGAACTGCCAAAAATTTCAAATGAAGAAGTGCTCCTTACAGAAATTCGTGACTTACTTAAAGAACGAAAATAAGTTGAACATTGGACTGGACCTTCAAAACCAACGAACTTGACACTCGCGGCATTCGTAACTATGGCGCGTGGTGATGGCAAAGCCAAGATTAAATCCGCATATCGTAGTAGAATTTTTAACATGTGCATCGCTAAAGCGACAGATTCCCTGTGGCGACGCATTCCCACGCTGGCATCGCACATAAGGCTATGCTCATCGCGGCCCACCCCGGCGAGGCGTATTTTCAAT
>JBKJYB010000449.1:0-5003 GCA_046716045.1 Nitrosospira sp. | reverse complement strand
ACCTTGTTCATGACGCTTCTGGCCGCCTTTGGCGCGCTGTTGTCGCGCTACAGCGGACAGTCCGATCTGGTGATCGGCACGCCCATTGCCAATCGCACCCGTAGCGAGCTGGAGGGATTGATCGGGTTTTTCGTCAATACGCTCGCCTTGCGCCTCGATCTTGCGGGCGATCCGTCGTTTGCCACTCTGCTTGAGCGGGTGCGCACCGTAGCGGCCGAGGCGTATGCGCATCAGGATATGCCTTTCGAGATGCTGGTGGCCAGGCTCGCTCCCGCCCGCCATCTTAGCCAGGCGCCACTCTTTCAGGTGATGTTCAATCTGCTGAATATCGATGGACGCATCCCCGGCGATGCGGCACAACCAGACGCTGAGCCGGATAATGAACTGGATGGTGGCGCCGGCGCTGAGCCGGTTGAGCCGGAAGAATCGGAAGAATCGGCAAAATTTGACCTCACGCTCTATGCCATTGAATATGACCGTACCATCCGGCTCCATGCGGTGTATGCACGAGATCTTTTTGAGTCCGGCACCGTAACACGCATACTCGACCACTTCACAACGCTCCTAGAAGCAATTGCTACCAATCCTGACATACCGCTCTCGCATTTGCGGCTCACTCATCAAATACCATCCGGAAAAAACATTGTCGCGCCCGCGACCTCTTTTAACGAATTCCCCGAGCAAGCGGTCGAGCAATCGATAGGGAACCGTTTTCGCGAGCAGGCGGAGCGCTATCCCGATCGCATTGCCATCCGGATAAAAAACGAGCAATGGACTTATAAGCAGCTGGAAGCGCTTTCCAACCGGATTGCCAATGCGATTCTCGCCTTGCGTGGCGGAAGCGCGGAGCGGATCGCCCTGTTCTTCCGCCACGACGCATCAATGATCGCCGCCATGCTTGGCGTACTGAAAGCCGGCAAAACCTACGTCCCTCTCGACCCCGCTCATCCGCCCGCTCGAAGTGAGCGGATTATCGACAGTTCCGGGGCGGCTACGGTCCTGACCGATATCGACGGTTTTTCCACAGAACATGCGCAGATAATCCGGCTTACCGAGACCGAACGCTTCGAGGCGAATCCGCCACCCCCCGTGTCTCCCGGCGCTATCGCCTATATTCTCTATACTTCAGGGTCCACGGGAGAACCGAAAGGTGTCGTGCAGACTCACCGCAACGTTCTTGGGCATGTCCGGGCCTATAGCAACAACCTGCATTTATGCGCCGATGACCGGCTGACATTTGTCTCTTCGTACGGCGTTGATGCAGCGGTTCAGGACATATTCGGCGCCCTGCTCAACGGCGCGGCGGTTTATCCCATTTCGGTGCGGGAAAATGGCGTGCAGGCGCTCGTCGATTGCCTAGTGGAACAAGAAATTACGGTTTTTCATTGCGCGCCGACCCTATTCCGCCATCTCATCAATGCACTGCCCGGTGCGCTGCCCAATTCACTGCCCAACTCACCGCCTGGAATCGCGTATCTGGAAAAAGTCCGCCTCGTCGCGCTCGGGGGCGAAGCCGTATACCGGCGCGATATCGATCTTTTTCGCGCCCATTTTCCTCCGGATTGCCTGCTGGTCAATGGTTTCGGGCTGACTGAATCGACCATGGCGCTACAATACTTTATTGATGGCGGAACCAGGTTGGTACGCGACGCTGTACCCGTCGGCTACCCGGTCGACGGCGTCGAGATTTCGTTACTGGATGATGCCGGAGAACCGGTGGACGTCTACTGCCCGGGGGAAATCGTGTTACGCGGCCCCTCTATCGCCATGGGCTATTGGCGGCAAGGCGGAATTGCGGCATTTCCACCGGATACCGGAGGAGGGCGGCTTTACCGCACGGGTGACCTCGGCCGCCGGCTTCCGGATGGCAGCATCGAGTTCATCGGGCGGCGGGATTTCCAGGTGAAGATTCGAGGCTACCGCATCGAACCGGGAGAAATTGAAAAACAGCTTCTGGAATATCCTGGAGTCAGGCAAGCAGCGGTCATCCCGCAGATATACGCCGGTGGCCAAAGGCTCGTAGCCTACGTCTCGGCGAAGCCGGAACAAACTCCCATGCCCGACGGCTTACGGCGGCATCTTGACCATCGATTGCCTGATTATCTGGTACCGTCAGTGTTCGTCGTGCTTGAAGAGCTGCCAATCACCCCCAGCGGCAAGATTAATCGCCTGGCATTACCGATGCCGGAAACTTCGGACGGCAGCTTTGCTCCACCTCGTACCATCGCTGAGACAAAACTCGCTGCAATCTGGCGGCAGGTACTTGCCATCGAGCATATCGGTATTCATGATAATTTCTTCTCCATCGGGGGACACTCGCTTTTCGCGACCCAGGTGATCTCCCGGTTACGCGATGAATTCGGGGTCGAACTGCCGCTACAGCAGATTTTTGAGATGCCCACCATCGCCGGCCTGGTACTGGCCGTGGCCGCCGCGCAGGCTGAAAGCACACCACTACCAAAGATTGACCCACTGCCGCGCTGGCGGCATCGGGCAACGGTTTCCCCTCTTGGGAAGCTTGTATTTTCCAAGGATCTGAAGGCGATGCTGGATCGATTTGCCGCCGCCGGTGGCACGATCGAGGCGCCATTTTGAGGAGAGCGCAATGGACGCAATACAGCAACGAGAAAACCCGGAAATAAAGCTCGTCGAAAGTAACGAGGAGGTCACGCTTTACATAGACGACGGACAGGCAATGCAAGGATGGGAAAGCGCGTTGATGTGGGAATCCGCCGACATCCTTTGCGGATACGGTTCGAAATTTCTGGAAGTGGGATTGGGTCTGGGCATTTCGGCGTTACGCATTGCCGCCAACCCGGCCACGCGCCATCATACCGTCATCGAGAAATTTCCGCGGGTCATCGAGCTTTTTCGCGAACGCAATCCGTCCCCGCCGCCAGCGCTGGAGATTGTCCATGCGGATTTTTTCGAGTATATCCAGCGGATGGAGCCGGAAAGCCTCGACGGCATCTTCTTCGATCCCTACCTCGTGCCGGTTTCGCTGTGGGACGACGAGGCCTTGTGGATGGAAGTGATGCCGCCCGTGACGCGCACCCTGCGCAGAGGCGGAGTCTTCATTCCCTGCTTCTCCACGCGCCCGGTGCTTCGGTGGCAGTTCGTCCACCACTTTGATCGTATCGTTGTCGAGCGCCGGTCCTATGCGTCGTACGAGACCACGGATTACGTCAAAAAGGATACCGGCGACGCATATATCCAGTGCTTCGTTCGGACCCGATGACAGCTGGCGATACGACAGCCACAGCGCCAAGCTATCCCACTCAGACTATACGCCGTAGCAGCATGCCCGAGTCGTAATCACGCAACTCAACCCGTGTTGATGCAACGTCCACAGCGACGCAGCCCAATACGTTCCGGCGGGGCTCAAAAAGCAGCAGCCGCCATGAATGCAGATGAGCGTTATCCTCGGAATCGGAGAGAATTTTCGGCTCCCCTCCTTCTGCGAGGCTGATCTCAAAGCTGTTCAAGGGCTTTGACAACCCCCGTCCAAGAGCCTTGATATAAGCTTCCTTGCACGTCCAGAGAGTGAAAAACCGGGTGTCCCGCGTCTGAGTGTCAGCCGCATGCAGCCATGCTTGTTCGCCAGCGGCAAAATACGATGAAATCGAAGCAAGCTCAATGGAATTGCGAAGGATCTCAACATCCACTCCAACATCAGTCCCCTGAGCAATCGCATGGACGATGCAATCGCCGGAATGGGTGACATTGAACCGCACCGAACTAATCGGATGCTGGATATATAATTTTCCGTATGGATCCTGCTTGAACTGGATCTGAGCGGGATCGGCACCCGTGTATCGCGCCAGCAAACGACGCAGGGAGGCGCGCGCCAGGATAAAGGGTTCCCGGTCGCGATCGAAATGGAACCGGGCTGCGCGGCATCGCTCCTCCTCATCAAGGATGGAGAGGTGTTGATCGAACGGAATCCTCGTTTGCGTGGCGGACGTATACCAGAGGTGAACCGTCCCTACAGGTAATTCGATGGCCGGTGCGGAAGTCATGGAGCTCGTGCAATGATCCTGAATCCGGCAGTTGACCGCTCATTTGTCAGTTTGACGATATAATTCATAACGATATTTTGTGCCACTTATAGTCTTCACCTTGTAGGCAAGTTCGCTACAACTACCGGATTTAGGATAATAGTTCCTGACTTGCAGTTTTCGGAGTCAGATTTATCGAAGTCTACGGAGCGAACCAGCAGCCTGATACAAAACTACGAACGTTTTCTCGACAGCAGCAGCAACAGCATCGGCACACCCAACAATGCTGTCAACACCCCGACCGGCAATTGCTGGGGCGCCCACAAGGTGCGCGCCAAGGTATCAGCCAGCGTAAGAAAACCACCTCCCAACAATACCGACAAGGGCAACAGCCAACGAAAGTCGCTAATTCCCAGGAGGCGGACGGCGTGGGGAACAATCAGCCCGACGAACCCGATGGCGCCCGCCAGCATCAGCGCCGCCACGGTCGCCAATGACGCGCCAAAGTAGACCCCAACCTGCAATGGCAGCACAGCCACACCCAGCGTTTTTGCCTTCATCTGGCCAAGGCTCAGAACGTTCAGGCTGCCGGAAAATAGCAGGCTCATGGCCGCTACAATAATCAGGGTGATCCACGCAGGCAGCAACCCTTCGGCGCGGGAAACGTCGCCCATCAACCAGAATAGCATGCCCTTTACATCGCTGGCCGGCGCCAGGGTCAGGATCAGCGTGGTCAACGCGGTACAACCAGCGGACAACACGACGCCTGTCAGAAGCAGCCGGTAAAGATTCCAGTCACCAGCGCGAAAACTCAGGCCAAACACGATGGCTATCGCCGCCAATGCGCCCGCCAGCGATGTCAGGTTGGTCAATATGAACCCCCATCCCAGCAGCATGGCGACGAGCGCACCCACCGCCGCCCCGCCGGATACGCCCAGGATATAGGGATCGGCCAGCGGATTACGCAATAAAATCTGCAATAGCGCTCCCGCCAGGGCGAGCAGG
>JBKJYB010000448.1:0-8125 GCA_046716045.1 Nitrosospira sp. | reverse complement strand
CGTCTCCGTTACTGCATCAAAATTGGTCGGGGTGAGAGGATTCGAACCTCCGACTCCTGCGTCCCGAACGCAGTACTCTACCAGGCTGAGCTACACCCCGAATTATCTAATCAGCTACTACTTGTGCACGCACTGTTTTCAACAGTCACATCCACCAAGCGCGTGGGCAGCAATTGTACGCAGGAAGGGACTTCCGGGCAATCCAAAATTATTCCAGACCTCTTGCAGACCGCTACGCGGCAAAAGATGATATCAGGCCGGTATAGACCGCATTGGCTATTTTTTCGCCGGACCCGCTTACAATCTTTGTCAACTGGGCGCTATCTTCCGCCTCGGTGTCTTCGAGGATGACAGGAAGCTCAGCGAGCGTTCGAAGAACATGACAAATGTAATCAGCGATTAACGCTAATCCAGTTCTCGATAATAAGTCCTGGATAATCCTTGAAATCGGCTACGTTGTTGGTGACCAGCGTCAAACATAGACTGGCGGCATGCGCGGCGATGAGCCGGTCCAGCGCATCACGCTTACGGTCGCGTACGGCGGCGCGCAGGAGGCCATAGCTGACGGCCGCGTTAGCTTCGAATGGGAGAACGAGAATATCCTGAAGTAATGCGGACAGCGTCCGTTCCGCTATGGCACGGCTTTCTGAACAGCGTTCCACGCCATAACGAAGCTCCGCTAAGACTATTGCGGATATCACCACGTCGCCGTAGTGCATTGTCGCAAAACGTTCGGCCACTTCCGGAGGATGCCGGCGCATCAGATAGATACAGAAATTGGTATCGAACATGTAGCGCATGACTCACCAGCCCTGGCGTTCTTTTTCTTCGTGAAACTCTCGTTCCTCAGCCATAAAATCGGCGGGAAAGGCGGCAAATTTATCCATAAGTCCCGTCAATGAACGTTTCTCGACAGGCCTTATAACGAGTGCATTACCTTGTCGTTCAATCTCCACATCCTGGTTAGGTTCGCTAAAACCCAGCTCCTTGGGAATACGTACCGCCAGCGAATTGCCACTTTTGAAGACTCGGGTCAGCATATTTCCTCCTGATCAATGTATATACAGGATATACTTTACCCTGACCGAAGTCAATCTACATACTAATCCAAGCTGTAGCCATCGGATGCATGCAATAGTTTGTACATATATCGAAGTGTTTAACAAGAACCTAATAATTTCGTGCCACCGCAAAAGTGGTCAGTTGTAACAAACATTCCTTGTAATCAGAATTCTGGATGGATGAAATCGTTGCGGACGCCGTGTCGGATTCGGCTTGTGCCCGCTGCCGCGTGTAAGCCAGTGCGCCGGTCTGCTGAATAACCTCCAAAACCGGCCCGAACCCCCCCTCCCCACCCTTCTCAATGGCGTTGCGTATGATAGCGGCCTGTTCACTTGATCCTGTTTTCATCGCATAAATCAGCGGCAGCGTAGGCTTGCCTTCGGCCAGATCGTCGCCCAGATTCTTGCCCGTCTCCTGATAATCCCCGGAATAATCCAGCATATCATCGGTCAACTGAAATGCGGTACCAAGATGCATGCCATACGCGGCCATCGCTTCTTCCTCCGCCGGTGTGGCATTGCCAAGGATTGCCCCCAACCGGGTCGCCGCCTCGAACAGCTTGGCGGTTTTATAACGAATCACCCGCAGGTAGTTTTCCTCATCGACGTTGGGGTCGCGGCAGTTGAGCAACTGCAACACCTCGCCTTCGGCGATCGTATTGGTGGCATTGGCTAATACCTGCATGACACGCATGTTGTCCACTTCCACCATCATCTGGAACGCGCGGGAATAAAGAAAGTCTCCGACCAGTACGCTGGCGGCGTTACCGAACAAGGCATTGGCGGTGGCTTTGCTGCGCCGTAACTCGGAAGCATCCACGACATCGTCGTGCAACAAGGTCGCGGTATGAATGAATTCCACGACCGCCGCAAGATTGAAATGATATCTGCCGGAATAGCCGAATGCGCCCGCGGCAAGAATCACCAGCGCCGGCCGCAGGCGTTTCCCGCCACTGTTGATGATGTATTCGCTTACCTGCCGAATGAGCCCCACATCGGAATAGAGTTTGTCGCGGATAACCGCGTCCACCGCATCCATGTCCCGGGCGATAAGACTTCTGATACGTTCAATTGACACAGGGGTTCCCGCAAAAAAGGTGCCATGGTAGAAACGTCGCTGCCAACGTGTCAAGCTCGACAATTGGGCTAGCCGCATATTTTGACACAAAACTCATTCGCAACAGGGCCTTTGACCTTGGAGAGGCCGGTATGTATAATGCGCGCTTACTTCTTTCGGGGCGTCCCGAAAGAGCAATAACTGGAGTCGAACATGTACGCGATCATAAAAACCGGCGGAAAACAGTACCGTGTTGAAGCCGGACTAAAACTCAAAATAGAACAGATACCGGCGGATATTGGCAGTGAGCTGTCGATAGACCAGGTATTGATGATTTCCGATGGCGACAATGTCTCGATGGGCAAACCGCTATTAAGCGGCGCCTCGGTTAAGGCGACCGTACTGAACCAGGGCAGACACGACAAGGTGCGTATTTTCAAGATGCGGCGGCGGAAGCATTATCAGAAACATCAGGGACATCGGCAGAATTATACTGAAATCCAGATCACCGGCATTTCGGCATAGGGAGAGTTTACCATGGCACATAAAAAAGCAGGTGGCAGTTCCAGAAACGGTCGTGATTCAAATTCCAAACGCCTGGGTGTAAAAAGCTACGGCGGCGAGTTGATCCCGGCCGGCAGTATCATTATTCGTCAGCGCGGCACGCAGGTCCATGCGGGCGACAATGTTGGCATGGGCAAGGATCATACCCTGTTCGCCAAGATTACCGGCACGGTAAATTTCAGCACGAAAGGCGCGGCGCAACGCAAAACAGTAAGCGTCATACCAGTCTAGATTTAACCCACTGCACGAAAAAGCCCTGTCGGCCCGGCAGGGCTTTTTCGTTTTGAGCATGCGTATCTGACCGGAAAAATTATCTTATGAAATTCATAGACGAAGCAATAATCCAGGTGGTTGCCGGGAAGGGAGGCGATGGCGCCGCCAGCTTCCGCCGGGAGAAATTCATTCCAAAAGGCGGCCCCTCGGGGGGCGATGGCGGGCATGGCGGCAGTATTTACGCCATCGCCGACCGCAACATCAACACTCTGGTGGATTATCGCTTTGCCCGTTTGCATCGCGCCAAAAAAGGAGAGAATGGGCGCGGCTCCGATTGCTATGGCAAGGGCGCTGACGACATTACACTGCGTATGCCGGTAGGTACGGTTATCACCAATGCCGTGACGGGAGAAGCCATCGCCGACCTGGCGCATCATGAGCAAAAGGCGCTGCTGGCCAAAGGCGGTGCGGGCGGGCTTGGCAATCTTCATTTCAAGTCCAGCACCAACCGTGCGCCTCGCCAATTTACCTTCGGTGAACCAGGTCAGGAATTCGAGCTCAAACTGGAGCTTAAGGTGCTAGCTGATGTAGGACTCCTGGGCATGCCCAACGCTGGCAAATCGACCCTGATCCGCGCAGTCTCCGCCGCCCGCCCGAAGGTTGCGGATTATCCTTTTACCACGATGCACCCCAACCTGGGCATGGTGCGCGTCGATCAGAATCGCAGTTTCGTGATGGCGGACATTCCCGGTCTGATAGAGGGTGCGGCGGAAGGTGCCGGACTGGGCCACCGCTTTCTCAAGCATCTCACGCGCACCCGCCTGTTGCTCCATATCGTGGATATGGCGCCGCTGGATGAAAACATTGATCCCGTACGCGAAGCCAAAGCCATCGTTAAGGAACTCGGGAAATACGATGAATCGCTCTATCAGAAGCCGCGCTGGCTGGTATTGAATAAAGCCGATCTGCTACCCGAAAATGAACGCGAAAAGATTTGCAAAAAATTCATTCGCAGCCTGAGCTGGAAGGGAAAAAGCTTCACCATTTCAGCGCTGTCCGGCGAAGGCTGCAAAACCCTCACCTACGCTATCATGGAGCATCTGGAGCAGGAATCAGTAACCGGAAACCAGGAACAAATCACGTGATGGGTAAAAGGCCGATTTGCTACATGATCTAAAGCCTATCGTCTGATATCACATCGAACCGATTTTCGGTCATTTGTGAATGGTGAGTGAGTTCTGCCCAAGCTGCAATAATGAGCAGACATTTTTCCTGAAAGATTAATGCCTTGAAACGCGCTGTACATTTTCTCACTCGGTCTTTGCAAGCATCTTCTTTCGTACCCAACGTTTCTTCTGCCATATAATCACGCCGGTAACGGAAAGCATCGCTACCAGCAGTCCCATTACGGAAATAAAAATACGGCCGGGCAGACCGAGGATACGGCCGGAATGCAGGGGAAACTGGGCTTGCATAAAGATATCTCCCGCACTGCCCGTACCTGGCACCTTGGCCCCGGCAGGCGATCCATCCTTACCGTCGAAATACAGGGATGGATTGCCCAGGCCAATATCGCCATGCTCATGCCCTGGCTCGAAGAAAGTCACGCCATAGATACCGAACTCGGGCACATAAAATATTCCGCCTGGCGGTGCGCTCCAACCAAGCCTTTTAGCTTCCGCGGTGGCGAGCTGGAGGATGGTGTGCCGGTTAACGGTCGGCTCAATGGGCTGATCAGGTGGATTGGGCGTACCCGTGAAGGGACTCGGGGTCAGCGTCGAAAATAGCGATACCAGCGGTCTCATCACCTCCTGATTGAGGTTCATGGACGTTGCGGTTACGGCCAGAAGCAGCAAGAATCCCCACACCCATACCCCGCCGGAACGGTGCATGTCAAAGTTGAGCTTGGAGCCCCCTTGCCGCCAGCGGAAAATGAAAGACTTACGCCATGCGCTCGCCTTGGGGAACGAAATCCACAACGCAATACTGCAGTCGAGGGTCCAGACAATGGCAAGGATACCCATGAACAGGATACCAAGCTCGACACCGAACCCATCGGGGATATGCATGCTGTAGTGCAGCTTGTACAGGAACGGGAGTAGATTTTCACGGCTGAGTGAGATCTCCCCCCACATCCGTTTTCCTCGTATTTCCCCGTTCACGGGATCGAGCGCAAGCTGATTGAAGTCCAACTCGAAAGCCTTGCCTGACGCCGGATCAAGACGCGGACTGACACCCAGGCCAAGGTTATGTCCGGACTCTACGGCTAGCGGTACCCAGGTTACCAGCAACCGATGATCGGCCGCTTCCAGTTTCTCGGCAATCAGCAGCGAAGGGAGTGGCTTTCCCAGCCCACGCGCTTCGAATAGCTGCGGGTTAAGCCACTCATCCAGTTCATGATCCCACGAGATTATTGCGCCGGTAAGACCGGAAATGAACAGGAATACGGCCAGAAAAAAACCGGCCCAACGGTGCATCAGGACAAGAAAATTACGTCCGATCGACAGTTTGGCGGCGCGCTGTTTCTCGAGTTGCTCGATTACATCGGACATTGCAAGGCAATACTTCGTTTCATCCTAAATCTGGTAGTTGGGCAGGGTGGAATGTGCGTTTTTTGGCTCATTGCATCAAACCGCATTGCTACAGGCTACCGCTGGTGTTGCCGGCGCCAGGCTGTCCTTCATCGGTACCCGGCTATTAAGGGTCAGGCATCCGCTCTCCATGCGTATCAAACGATCGGCAAGGTGGAAGTAGCGGTCGTCATGTGAGATCACTAGTACGGCTTTGCCCATGGCACGTAGCTCAGGAAGCACCTCACGGTAAAATACCTCCTTGAATACCGGGTCCTGATCCGCCGCCCATTCGTCAAACATAAAGAACGGACGGTTCTCCAGATAGGCCACCACCAGCGCCAGTCGTTTGCGCTGCCCTTGTGACAGCGCAAGCGTAGTGAAAGCGCCATCTTTGACTTTTACCTTGTTTTGCAAATGCAGTTTGGCCAGAAGCCGATTGCCTTCGCTGTCCAGATCGGCGCCACCTGTTTCAAGCAGACGATCGAAAAGATGAAAATCGGAAAAAATTGTCGAAAACAGCTGCCTGTAGTGATCGCGATTTGTCTCGTCCACCACGTTGCCGTTGAAGATTATTTGCCCCTCCTCAGGCGGGTAGAGTCCGACCAGCAATTTAGCCAACGTCGTCTTGCCGCTGCCGTTACCGCCGACCAGAAAGGTGATCTGTCCAGGACGAAATTCCAGATCTATTGGACCCATGGTAAACAATTCGTCGCTTTGTTCATGATAATAACGATGCAATACGCCTTGAAGCGTAATGCATTGCAAGGAGGGTGGAGTAAGCCCATCCGTCTGTACTTCCGAAGCTGCCATGGTGCGTGTAATCTCGTCAATCCGATCGGCGGACACCTGTGCCAGGTTAGCTCGCGGAATGTTCAGCAGGAGTGCTTCCAGCGGTCCCACCATATAAACAAACACAAGTGCGAAGCCGGTCATTATTAACGCCCGGTCGGGCACATCACCCACCAGCACGAACAGCACCATGCCTATAAAAGCATAGATCAGGAAATTACCCCAACTTGCTGAACCAATAAACAGCGACATTCCGAAAGTCCGCTCATGGCGGACGATCTCAATTGATTTTCCCAGCACGTTATCATAAAACGCGGCCCGTTTATCACGATTCAGGCGCAACTCCTTGGCTCCATCGGTCAGGGACCGAAAATAGGCAAACAACCTGTCCTGCTCCTGAGCGGCAATATCCAGATGCCGTATGGCGCGCAAATGCGCAAGATGGTAGCCCAGCGAGCCCAACCCGATAACAATAACCGCGAGCAGGAAGACTTGCCAGGAAAGCAGCGCCATATAAATCAGACATCCAGCGACGATGACCGCATTGGTCAGGATTATCGGAAAACTCACAAAAAATTCAGCAACATGCGTGCAATGCTCGGATAACGCGGATTGTACGCGTGCGGCGCCGATCAACTCAAGATGCCGGTAGTCGGAGGCTATCACGCGTTTCGCGATAAAGCTGCGTAATTCAGCATGGGCACGCTGCCCCAGACGCTCAAATAAAATATTCGCAATCATATAACTCAGCATTACCGCAACCGCGGTTCCCGCAAAGATCAGCGCCATTTCCATGCGGTCTGGCGCTTCCGCCGTCAGCGCGGAACTAATCTGCGCCAGCAGAAATACACTGCAAGTGCCATGCACCACGCTTGCAAACGAGGCGCCTATTAATAATCCTTTTGATTGACTGATAAGATACTTGAGCACGGCTGTCTCGTAATAAAGATGAATATGAAGGTGACGAATGATCACCATAAATATTTACTGCGGAAAGCACGGCGGCAGAACGGTTCATTTCCACAGAGCGTGCTGATCTCATCACAATACCCAATAATTTCTTCTTTGCTATCCGGACAGTAAATTTTCTTTTTCCTGCCGTCGGCCGATTTTCTTGCGAATCAGCAAGCACGGGCGGCCGCAACCATAAATCCAGCAGGCGCAGTCATGAATCTGGCAGTCGCAGTCATGAATCTGGCGGTTATCGACAGCTCCATTCCAGTAGATTTTGAACGCTTCTCAGCCAGATCCGGTTCATATTCGTTATCTTCAAAAAGAGATCGTTAAACAATAACGTTTCTCATTCGTCTTTCTCCACTATAGGGGACATTTGCCTCAAACCGAGTTCTTCCAGGAGTCCATTGATGGGTATGCAACATGAGCAAATCCGGGAGCTATCCGCTCGTGCGACGCCATTGATGTCACGCCCCGATGGAATCGTCTATGTTGCAACGTATTATGGCAATACGCTGCTGTTGCAGACTACCAATGGAGAGGAAAATCCATCCAGGTGGAAGCTGACCCGGCAGTCAGGCCAACTAAAACTGGAGTGGACAGATTCCCGCTCTGGTATGCCGGACACGGCCGAATTGCTGGCAGCGCTCGAAGCTTCCTTTACCAGTTACCCCAACCAGCATAGACTAAACCTCCTGGCACCAATCGGGCAAGCCGACGAATTACTTCGATCCGGGATTCTGCTGAGAGGCGAGAACAATCAACTGATAGTCTACGCCGAGCTTTTTTGGCAGCAGCCCAGAATCTGGCTTGCTTCCCCCCAGCCATACGCGTTTCCGCCATCATATGTCCTCAGCCAGGGCCGCCGCCACCCATTGCGGCCGCCTAAACCGATCGGCATCGTTTATCAGCGG
>JBKJYB010000447.1:0-2627 GCA_046716045.1 Nitrosospira sp. | reverse complement strand
TGGATCGCATTGTCGGCAAACTGATTGCGCTCCACATCCATATCGACCGTATTGCCGTCCACGCTGCCTTGTACGGCGCTCCGATACAGCAAAGGGGCGCCGCCGCCCGATGCGCTACTGGTGTCGGGCGCAATGTGATGAAGAGCGCTGGTCGCCAACGTAACCGCCCCGCTACCCGTCAGCGCGCCCTGCAGCGTGGTCTTGAAGTCGATGTCGCGCGCCTTGTAGCCCGGCGTATCCGCGTTGGCGATGTTGGAAGCGATCAATTGCTGACGGTGGGCTCGCAAATTGGTGGAGTCCTGATAAAAACGGAAAGCCGCGTCGAGTTTGTCAATCATAAGTTTTCCTCAAGTCGTGCGTTTTGTTGCCGTTAATCTCTACATAAACCATCGTATCGCATGATAGTTTCATTCAAATCGCGAAGAAGCGGGGCAAAGCTCCCTCATATTCGAGCTTTAAAAGTCACGTGCCCACGGATAGCCACATCCATCGCCCTACCCTCTCTCGTCAGTGTCGGGTCAGTGACGGCAACATGATAGAAGGAGCCGCATCCGGGCAATCCAATGAACAACGAGCGAAACCAGCCTCTTTTCCGGCCGCTGCCTGAGATGGGCGCAGACTAGAATTGCCGTCATCCTGCCGGACTTGATTTCCTTCAGGCCTGACAGACTGCTAGTTTCACCCGATCCGGGAAACATTGTTGGAGGAACCCATTATGCCCATCACGTATTTGCGGCGGTTGTCATTCAGCCTGAGTCTGATTGCAATTTTTGCCGGCCCCGAACTGGCGTTGGCATCAACCAACGGGAAGCAGGACCCGCATCTTATACAGGAAGCTGTCGCACACTTCTTGCGTACCCAGGCGGCCGGTTTGCCCGGGCAAGTGGAAATCACGCCCGGTGCGGTGGATGCGCGGGTCAATCTTCCGGCCTGTGCGATCCTTGAGCCCGCATTGCCGCCTGGCAGCCGCCCGTGGGGTAACACGACTGTGATAGTGAATTGCGCCGCACCGCACCTTTGGACCGTTTACGTGCGGGCCACCGTGAAAGTGGTAGCCGATTATGTGGTCAGCGCCAGACCGTTGACGCATGGTCAGATGGTTACCGCCGCGGACGTGACGACTCGCAGGGGAGACCTGACCCAACTGCCGCCCGGCATCGTGACCGATGTTAGTCAGGCTTTCGGCAAGACAATGGCCGGCAGCATCCCGTTCGGCACCCCGTTACGTCAGGATATGCTGCGTGCGCAAGCAGCCGTGATGGTAAACCAGACCGTAAAACTGGTTTCAAACGGACGCGGATTCAGTGTAAAAGCGGAAGGCAGAGCTCTCGGCAACGCGCTGGAGGGACAATTGGTACAGGTTCGAAATGCTTCGGGCTCCGTCGTAAGCGGAATTGCTCGCCTTGGCGCGGTAGTGGAAGTGAGCTATTAACCTGAATCCGGTGGTCGACCGCTCATTTACTAGATCAGTGTTATGATTAATAACAATATTTCATATTATTTGACGCTCACCTTCCGGGTGAGGCCGCTACGGGGTTTCAGGTTGAAGCTAATGAAGTCATTTTCTCCTGTGAGGCTTGTTTACAACCTGTTCAACGCAGCCCATGCCCGCCGCCATGAACGACTCGGCCGGTGCGGGAGAAACACGCAGGTGTTCACGCAACACAATATGAAGCGGCATGATAGCGGCGTCCATTTATTTTTTATCCTGATTGAGCTAAAGTTTTGCTTAAGTTTTCCGCCGAGCCGCCGTTAAACTATTTACGGTCACCTGTAGGAGATATACCATGAAAATTGACAATTCCATTCAGACTACGGTATCACTGAGTGAAACGCCCGCGCGCCCTGGTAAGACCGGGCAAAAAACGGAGGGCGTCGCAAACTCGAATGACAGTGTTCAGTTGAGTACGCAGCTGCAAAACATCGAGAAGAACCTCGCCAATGGAGAGGTATTCAACGCCGCGCGAGTTGAAGAAATCAAACAGGCGATCAGCGAAGGCCATTTTGTCGTGAATCCTGAGAAAGTCGCGGATCGTCTGCTGGAAACGGTGCGCGACCTGATCCAGAGCAGGCAGACCTGACATGCCCGGCGCCGTCTTTGATCCGGTCACCGGCATTACTCACGAGCGTGATGAGACGCGGAACTTCATTGACCTTCTGGAACGGGAGCAGCGCGCGTTGCGCCAGGCGGATGTCTCTTCGCTGCTGACACTGGCGAAGGAAAAGGCGCAGCAGGCCCAGCAACTGATTCAGCTAGCCGATGTACGCAACCGCTGGCTTGTTACGCTCGGCTGCACGCGGGATCGCAGCGGCATGGAACAGGGGTTACAAAGTTGCGCCGACGCAGGCGCCGCCGATGCCTGGCGAGAACTGCTTCAACTGGCGGAAACCGCGAACCAGCTTAATAAAATCAATGGTATTCTCATCGGCCAGCGCCTGCGTTACAACCAGCAGGCGCTCTCGGTGCTGCACGCGGCAACCCGTAGCGCCGGTCTGTACGGTGCCGATGGCCAGCCTACACTTTTCTCCGGCGGACGCCAGCTTGGTGAGGGCTGATCCCCCAGCCGCATTCCTCCCCACATTCGGGATCATTACCGCCTTCCCTGGGGAAAACCTCTGACGCTGAA
>JBKJYB010000446.1:0-13063 GCA_046716045.1 Nitrosospira sp. | reverse complement strand
GGGGCAGCGCGGGAGCGGGCGCTTTCTTGTTCCAATCCTGAGTTTCCAGCCAGTCGCGCACGAACTGCTTGTCGTAGCTGGGCGGGTTTTTTCCTGGTGCGTACTGATCGGCTGGCCAGAAACGGGATGAATCGGGAGTAAGTGCCTCATCTATGAGATAAAGGCCTCCCGCTTCATCCTGACCGAATTCGAATTTGGTGTCCGCGATAATAATGCCTTTTGTTATCGCATAATCCGCAGCTTCGGTATAAAGAGCGATGGCTTTATCGCGCACTTGCGCCGACAGGTCCCCGCCCAATAGTTTCTCCACTTCGGGAAAAGGAATATTTTCGTCATGCGCGCCCGCCGCTGCTTTGGTGGATGGGGTGAAAATCGCTCCGCCGGGCAGTTTAGCAGCTTCCTGCAAACCGGTTGGAAGCGCGATGCCGCAGATTGCGCCGGTCCTCTGATAATCTTTCCATCCAGAACCCACGACATACCCGCGTACGATAGCTTCTATCGGCAACGATTTCAGCCGCTTGACCACAAATGCACGACCGGCCACTTGCTCGCGTTCCGTCTCTGTTACTACCGTTTCGGGAGCGATGCCGGTTAGGTGATTGGGAGTAATATGCCCGAGTTTTTCAAACCAGAAACTGGATAACGCGGTGAGCAACCTGCCCTTGCCTGGTACCGGAGTCGGCAGAATGACGTCGAACGCTGAAAGTCGATCGGTCTGGACAATCAATAGCTTGTCGTTATTCACCACATAAATGTCGCGTACTTTGCCCCGATGCAGGAGAGGCAGGCTTTGTATGCTTGTTTCAAACAGTGCGGTTTGGTCGTCCATGATGATCTACACCAGCGCCTGCTTGATTTCCAGCGCAAGCTGCAACGCGGCATCGGTGGTATCGGCAAGCACGGTATAGTGTCCCATTTTTCGCCCAGGCAGGGCGGCAAGCTTACCGTATAAATGAAGCTTGACAGAGGGATGCCGCAGCACCTTTTCCCATTCCGGTTCTCCCCGCTGCCATAGATCGCCCAATAGATTCACCATCACCGCCGCACCGTGCATGGTGGTACTCCCAAGCGGTATGCCGCAAAGGATTCGCAGCTGTTGCTCGAATTGGGAGGTGAGACAAGCATCAATGGTGTAGTGGCCACTATTATGGGGACGCGGGGCGATTTCATTGACCAGCAATTTTTGATGGGAGCCATCGGCGAGTACAAAAAACTCCACACACAGCACGCCGCGATGATCGAGCTTCTCCGCTATGTCGACCGCAATCTCTCGCGCGCGCCGAACAATTTCCGGTGATATTCTGGCAGGAACGATACTGACATCCAGGATGCCATTGCGATGCTGATTCTCGGACGCGGGAAACGTAGCCACCTCGCCATCGAATCCGCGTGCCACGATTACCGACACTTCGCTCTCCAACGGCAACAATTGTTCCAGCACGCATGGCTCCCGGCTGAAGCCGTTGAATGCGCTGTCAAGCTCCGCCGCGTTATTGACTCGTATCTGACCCTTGCCGTCATAGCCGAAGCGGCTCACCTTGAGAAGTCCGGGAAACAATTCCGGATGCGCTTTCGGTAGTGCTCCGTTCGAACTATGCGAATTCTGAATTACCGCATACGGCACGACCTCAAAACCATTGGTGGCGATAAATTTCTTTTCCAGAATGCGATTCTGGGCAACGGCTATGCTGCTTGCGGCGGGACTAACCACACCATGTTCAGCCAGGGTCCTGATGGACTCGGCCGGCACGTTTTCGAATTCCGTGGTGACACCCGCGCAGGTCGATCCAAGCTCGCTCAGTGCATTGCTATCGAGGTAATCGGTACGCAAATGCCGTTCAGCGATGCTGCTTGACGGGCTGTCTTTGGCGGGATCAAGTACGGTGACGCGGTAGCCCATGCTGTGCGCCGCCATGGTGAACATACGCCCGAGCTGGCCGCCACCCAAGAGCCCCAGCATCGCCCCCGGCATGATGCTCATAACTTGGGCAGCGCCATGGCCGCAACCGCCGCAGCCTGAGTTTTACGAAACTCTGTAAGCAGCCTGGCAAGCTTTATATCTTCCACCGCTAACAGTGCCGCCGCGAACAGGCCTGCGTTAAACGCGCCCGCCTCACCGATGGCGAAGGTGGCAACGGGGATGCCTCTAGGCATTTGCACGATGGAAAGAAGCGAGTCCATTCCCAGAAGCTGCTTGGATGTAATCGGCACCCCCAGCACCGGCAGAATAGTTTTGGCGGCAATCATTCCAGGAAGATGCGCCGCGCCGCCCGCGCCGGCGATAATGCATTTCAGCCTACGCTCGACCGCGGTTTCAGCATACTCGAACATGCGGTCCGGTGTGCGATGGGCGGAAACCACTTCGGTTTCGTAAGGCACATTAAAATCCTTTAATATACCCGCCGCATGCTTCATCACCTCCCAGTCGCTATTGCTACCCATGATGACGCCAACTAAGGGTTGTTTCATTTAGTGCCTTTCAGGTATCAGTCGCGCAGATTGTTTTTTTTGGAAGTGGCATCCGCGAGGTCCTCCAGATCCTCAAGGTAGGGATAACGCACATGCCCATAGCGGATAACCAGCACCGCCACTGCGACCAGCACTATCGAGGCAGAAACGCCCAACAACCGGATGTTATCCATTTCCTTGATATCCACAATCACATAGCGCGCCATGGCCACCATTGCAATATAAAGGGGAAATCGTACCGGTAGCTTGCCTGACTCGAAATATAACCCCACCATGGTCAGGATTTCCAGATAGAGAAACATCAGCAACAAATCCGCCAGACTGACCTTGGCGTTGTTGATCATCAACATGGTTTCCTGATAACCCGCAAATATCGTGGCAAGCGCGATAACAACCAGCCCGGCACTTTCAAAGAAGTACAGGGTTCGACGGGAATAGCGGGCGGCGTGAGGATGCAGCATTCTTTCTTGTCAGAAATTGTCAGGCTAAGAAAATGTCAATACTACCTCTTCCATATGACAATTCCAACTTTGGTTTGAAACTGACAAGTCGTTTGATGTGTTTATTCCGCGAACTTCCCGCGGTTAACTTTCAGCTTTGTCAGCAGTTCCGTATCTACCCATCCGCTGATACCGGCATTCCCCTCAAATACAGTAAATGGCCGCGTTGGCTCGCCCAGATCCGACAATACCATCGCTGCGCCCGTAAAATCCTGCAGGCGGGTGTATTCGTTAACCGTAACCACGGTGTCAAGCCCTGCGGCAAGTGCTGATCTCAGGCCGTTTTCCGAATCCTCCACTGCGATGCATTGCTCTGCCGGCAATCCCAGCTGTTCCAGTACCCAGTGATAAATATCCGGCTCGGGTTTTTTCCCGGGAACGATATCACCCGCGCCGATGACGTCAAACCAGCCGGGAGAATCTTCCCCCAAAGTGGACTTTAACAAGGATGTTACGTTTTCCGGTGTCGTAGTGGTTGCAATAGCAATTTTTATTTTGGCTTCGCGCAGCTGATGGATCAAGCGGGCAACACCCGGACGCAATGGCGTCTCTCCGCGTTCAAGTAAGGCCACATAGTGTCTTGTTTTAGCCTTGTGCAAACCGGCGATCCAGTTATCCAGTTCAACCCTGTTCAATTCGGCAGGTGCGTATCTTTCCATGTAATGAAGAATACGCTCTTTGCCGCCGGTAATGGCCAGCAACTCTCCATAAAGCGCGACATCCCACTTCCAGTCAAGACCGAGTTCTTCAAACGCGGCATTGAAAGCGAGGCGATGGCCATCCCGCTCGGTATCAGCCAGCGTGCCATCAACGTCAAACAATACCGCGCCAATGGGGTTATCTCTATTTCTATATGAGTTCATTTGTAATATTCCTATCCGCCCGCGCTGGGTCGTAATCATCGGTGTGAACCGTAAAACCCGGGACGCAACTCGCACGTTGCAAACGATCCGCAATTGCCATCCAGGCGGGGTCATCGGGGGGCGCTTCTATCAATAGGCGGTCGAAGTGCTCAATATCGAATCGGCGCAAAGTCGCATACAACAAACTGCCATAGACTTCAGGTTCTCGAGGCATGGAAAACCTGAGAATCTTTTTACCCTCCAGGCGACTCGACTTGCTCCAGTCCTGAGTTGACCACTCCATTATTACCACACGCGATCCTTCCGCCTCCAATTCGAGAGCGCGCCGCCGCAAAGATTCCGTGGGCCAGAGCTCCAGTGGCGTTACTGGGGCGTAGTGGGAGACAAGGGAGCCCGGAACGCGCACAGCCTGATCCGTCTTCTCGGCCACGATAACCTTGCCACCCAGCACCGCCGCCAACGCTTCCAGCGGAATACCGCCCGGCCGCAATACGATGGCAGCATGATCGTTAAAACCGACAATTGTACTTTCCAGACCAACCTTGCATGCCCCGCCATCCAGAACCATATCTACAGCGTCGCCCAACTCCTCACGTACATGGGCCGCTGTCGTGGGGCTCACACGCCCAAACCGGTTGGCCGAAGGCGCTGCAAGAGCTCCTTCCGGTCCCAGTGCGTTCAACAAGGCAAGCGCAACGGGATGATCCGGCACGCGCAGTCCAACCGTATCCTGGCCCCCTGTTACATTTTCAGGCACGTGGCGGCTGCGCGGCAATATCAACGTCAGGGGTCCGGGCCAGAAGTGTTGAGCCAGTTGCCTAGCCTGCTCGGGTATCTCTTGCGCCCAGTAGTTCAACCGGGATGAATCGGCAAAATGAACGATCAGCGGATGATCCGCAGGCCTTTTTTTTATTTCGAATACCCGTCGTACCGCGGAAAAATTGGAGACATCCGCCCCAAGTCCGTAAACCGTTTCCGTTGGAAAGGCCACTGTTCCCCCAGCCTTTAGCAGAGCGGCAGCGGCAGCAATCTGGTCATGGTTGTTGGGCGTCATCTACGGATCATCCGTGCCGACAGGACTGCATGATCGGAAATTTTTGACCAGGGACGGCCCTGATGCACCTGCGCGTTTTGCACGTGGAAGCCGCGCACATAGATGCGATCGAGGCGAAACAACGGCAAAATAGAGGGAAAGCTGCGCGCGGCTCTTCCCCCCATCAACTCGAAAGCCTCGGTCAGGTGAAGCCGTTTAACCAGAATGCGGCTCGCCATCTCACGCCAATCGTTAAAGTCCCCGGCGATGACTAGCGGCGCATGCTGCGGCACCAGTTGCTCAATATGCTGTTCCAGTGCCTGCAATTGTTTCGATTGCCCGCGTTTGAACAATCCCAAGTGTACGCATATGCAGTGCAGATTTTCCGGCCAACCAGGAATACCGATTTCGCAATGGAGCATGCCACGGCTCTCGAAACGATGCGCGGAAACGTCTATGTTGTCCCAACGCACAATCGGGTAACGGCTTAAAATCGCATTGCCGTGATGCCCTTCATCGTATATCGCGTTTTTTCCATAGGCAAAATCGGACCAGACCGAATCGGCCAGAAACTCATGCTGCGAGCCGCACGGCCAATTCTCGAAACGGGCTGCATGCCCGGTATGCTGGCCGACCACTTCTTGCAGAAAGATGATATCGGCGTCGAGAGTCCGCAAATTATCGCGCAACTGGTGCACCATCATGTGCCGCTTGAAATGCGAGAAACCTTTATGAATATTATAGGTGGCGATATGCAGCTTATCGGGCATATGATGAACGGCAGGCTTAGCCTGGAAGATTGCCGAGAAGTTTAGTATCGGTATCGCGCGGAAACACCTGTTTCCAGTCAGCCATCGAAAAATGGTGCCTTTTCATCCCAGATAGTCCATTAGGACGTGAGATGAGGGCGAGGCAGGTTGTGAGACAGTTTTGCCGGTTGGGAGAAGTCCATAGCCTGGTCTATGGACGCCGGGCAAGCGGCGAAAATGGCCGCAAACTGACCGCCAGCACTCGCGTAGGCTCGGAGAGCCGCCTGATGGATTATCTGGGATCATTACTAAGAAGCCTCCAGCATCCGCTCCAATGCAAGCTTCGCAAGTGTCGCCTCGGCCATCGGTACTTTGATCTGATTCACCACTTTTCCCCCCACAAGGTTTTCCAGCGTCCAGGCCAGATGCTGTGGATCAATACGGGCCATGGTGGAACACATGCATATCGTCGGCGCCATGAACTGCACTATTTTTCCTTCGGGCTTGAATTCCTCGGCGATGCGGCCAACCAGATTCAACTCAGTACCGACCAGCCAGCGAGTTCCCTTTTCCGCATCACGGATGGTATTAATGATGTACTCGGTGGAACCGACGTAATCGGAATTCTTGCATACCTCGAAACTGCATTCCGGGTGTGAAATCACCTTTCCGTCGGGATACTGGTTGCGGAAGCGCAGTATGTGCTGCGGCTGGAACATCTGGTGTACGGAACAGTGTCCCTTCCATAACAAAATCTTGGCTTTCCTGATTTGTTCCGGAGTCAGCCCACCCATCGGCTCATCAAAATCCCATACCGGCATTTCGTCCAGCGGAATTCCGAGCTTGTGACCGCTCCAGCGTCCCAGATGCTGATCCGGGAAAAACAGCACCTTCTCGCGCCGGGAAAAAGACCATTGCAAAATCTTGACAGCGTTGCTGGAGGTACAAACGATACCGCCATGCTCACCACAGAAGGCTTTCAGGTCGGCGGCGGAATTGATATACGTCACAGGCGTGATTGTCTCGTCAGGCTCAAGCACTTCCGCCAGCTCGCGCCATGCCCGTTCCACCTTGGAAAGATTGGCCATATCGGCCATTGAACAGCCGGCGGCCAGATCTGGCAGGATAGCGATCTGTTCCGGCTTGGACAAAATGTCGGCTACCTCAGCCATGAAATGAACGCCGCAGAACACCAGATAATCCGCATCCGTCGCGGCGGCAAGGCGTGAAAGCTTCAGGGAATCACCGGTGAGATCGGCATGCTTGTATACATCTGCCCGCTGATAATGGTGCGCAAGTATGACTGACCGCTTTCCCAGCGCGGCTTTGGCCTCAATGATACGTTGCTCGCAGTCATCATCCTGCAAAGTATCATAACGTTCAAATGCTATGGCTTCTGCTTGCATGGCTACTCCCAGTTATTGCTCTGCCTGTCGAAAAATACATCGAACTCTATAAGACCAGCATACTGGATATCGGTTCTACCAGATTCCTGCTTTCTCCCTCCTCCCACTCCTACCCTCTCCCGCCGCTCCGATCCGCAGCCAGCTTCCGTATCGCCTCCACGTTACTGGGAGAAAAAACCTTCTCCACCGCTTCTCGCCAGGGAAGCCAGACATAATTCAAATGCTCTCGTGCCGCCACTGAGATGGAAACGGGTTCTGGCAATAGCAAGGCAAAAACGTGCTCGGTATTGCGCGTCACCTCCGGCGCGTAGCGCCAGCGCCATTCCTCATAAATTTCGTATTCGTTCTGAATGTTCCAGTCGCTCAACTGATAATGGGTTGCGTCCAGCCCCGTTTCTTCCGCCACTTCCCGCACCGCCGTTTGCAAGAGTGTCTCGTCCTGGTTCCGGCTGCCCGTCACCGACTGCCAATACCCTGGATGATCGGCCCGCTCCAGCAGGAGTATTTGCATATCGGGCGTATGAATCACTACCAGAACGGAAATCGGGATCTTATACATTTTCACCCCGGAAGCAGAGATTCAAGAAGTACTCCGGCTCGTGGATAGCTGCTACTGTCCGGATTCCACAGCTTATAACCCTTAACTCTTAACCTTTTGGTGCTTCCACGTGCCGCAACTTGATGTGCAGTTCCCGCAACTGCTTTTCACCCACCCCGCTGGGCGCGTGGGTCAGCAGACATTGGGCGCGTTGTGTCTTGGGAAAGGCTATCACATCACGGATTGATTCTTCACCCGCCATCATGGTAACAACACGGTCCAGACCGAACGCGATGCCCCCATGAGGCGGCGCACCATATTGCAGCGCTTCCAGCAAAAAACCGAATTTTTCATGTGCCTCTTCGGGCCCGATATTCAAGGCACGAAACACTTTTGACTGCACTTCCTGGCGATGAATACGCACTGAGCCGCCGCCAATCTCCGATCCGTTAAGCACCATGTCGTATGCTTTGGATAATGCTTTTCCGGGATCGGTTTCCAGCAAGTCCTCATGACCATCGGCGGGCGAAGTAAAAGGATGGTGCAAGGCTTTCCAGCGATTCTCTTCGTCATCATGTTCGAACATGGGAAAATCGACTACCCATAAGGGCTTCCATCCGGGTTCCACAAGCCCTCGGTCATGCCCGGCCTTGGCACGCAGCGCACCCAGCGCCTCATTCACCACTTGGGCCTTGTCCGCACCAAAGAATATGAGATCTCCATCTTTTGCACCCGTGCGCTCCAGGATGACTTTTACCACCGTCTCCGGCAGGAATTTCAGTATCGGCGATTGCAAGCCTTCAAGGCCTTTTTCCAGCGCATTAACTTTTATATAAGCAAGCCCTTTCGCGCCGTATATCGCCACGAAACTGGTGTAGTCGTCTATCTCCTTGCGCGACAATTCCCCACCGGCTGGCACCCGCAGTGCCGCCACACGCCCACCCGGTTTTTGTGCCGCCTCGCGAAAGACTTTGAATTCCACATCCCTCATTATGTCGGTGAGCTCGGTCAAAACCAGCGGCACGCGCATATCGGGCTTGTCGGAGCCGTAACGGAACATGGCTTCAGCGTATGTCAAGCGTGGAAAAGGGTTTGGAAGATCGATATTCATTACGCTTTTGAACAAACCGCAAATCATCTCTTCCATCACCGCCATGATTTGAGCTTCATTCAGGAAAGATGTCTCGATATCGATCTGGGTGAATTCAGGCTGGCGATCCGCGCGCAAATCCTCGTCACGAAAACATTTGGTAATCTGATAATAGCGGTCGAACCCCGCGACCATCAGTAACTGTTTGAACAACTGTGGCGACTGCGGCAGCGCAAAAAAATGCCCGATATTGACACGCGACGGCACCAGATAATCGCGCGCGCCCTCCGGCGTCGATTTTGTCAGCATTGGTGTTTCGACATCGATAAAGCCGTGCTGGTCGAGGAATATACGAACCGCCATCGCCACCTTGTAGCGCAAACGCAAATTGGCCTGCATTTGTGGACGCCGCAGATCAAGATAGCGGTGTTCCAGACGCACAGCTTCACTCAAGTTTTCATCATCCATCAGAAACGGTGGCGTCAGCGAAGTGTTGAGGATCTCAATGGACTGCACCAGCACTTCAATTTCACCGCTGACAAGATTAAGATTGGCCGTACCTGCGGGACGATGCCGTACCGTGCCGATAATTTTCAGCACGAACTCATTACGAATCTTTTCCGCACTTTGGAAAGCGGTCACATTGTCGGGGTCACACACCACTTGCACCAGACCCTCCCGGTCACGCAGGTCAATAAAAATAACGCCACCGTGATCGCGGCGACGATGTACCCAGCCGTAAAGAGTGACCGTCTGGTTCAGATATTTGGCATCAATGAAGCCGCAGTAGTTGGTGCGCATGACGTGTCGGAAAATCAGAGAAAAATAGGAATCAGGATTTGTCGCTCGCTGTGGAGCTGGCGGGACTGGCGGAGTTGTTGCCATGCAGCAATGCCGCTTGCGGCTGGCCGGGATGCTTTCTGCCGTTGCTGGGTGTTACGACACCCATGGAAATAATGTATTTGAGCGCCGTATCCACGCTCATATCGAGTTCTATCACATCGCTTTTCGGCATCATCAAGAAAAATCCGGACGTGGGATTGGGCGTGGTCGGTACATACACGCTCACATACTCTCCCTTGAGGTGATTAACCACATCGCCGCCTGGGGAGCCGGTCATGAACGCGATGGTCCATGAACCCTCACGCGGATATTGAACCAGTAGTGCCTTACGGAAAGCCTCACCCTGACTTGAAAATAACGTGTCGCTGACTTGCTTGACGCCATAATAAATCGACTTTACCACCGGGATGCGCCACAACACGCCTTCCCAGAACAATACCAATCGCTGGCCGATGATATTGGTTGTCAGCAAACCGGTAACGAATACCACCAGCAATGTCAGCACCGTGCCGACACCGGGGATATGAAAACCCACCAGGGCTTCGGGATGAAGCCTGGCCGGTAATAGCAACAGCGACTGGTCCATGGTGCCAATCAGGAAGTTCAACGCCCAGGCGGTGATTCCGAGAGGTACCCAGATCAAAAGCCCGGTGATGAAGTAACGTTTCATTATTGAGAGATACCCGCGCCAGGTGTTCAGTCAGTGGCGCAAACCGGGCGCGCAGTGTCGGCGGCAGGTGCGATTGTACTGGCAGTCTCGCTCTTTGTAGTTGCTGCTTCTGTATCGGGCTTGGGTTTTGGCTTCGCGCCATTCTTGAAATCGGTCGCATACCAGCCACTGCCTTTCAACTGAAAACCCGCGGCGGAAATAAGTTTCGTGTAAATATTGCTGCCGCATGCGGGACAAGCCGCAACCGGCGCGTCATTCACTTTTTGCAGATATTCTTTTTCAAACCCACAAGACCCACAGCGGTATTCATAAATCGGCATGACAACCTCCAGCAAAGCGGAATTTGAAAGAAACAGGATTATACCTCAACCACTTGGTTTTACCGGATATATGGGCTGCGATGAGATTACACAAGAGGCGAGACTTGGTTATGGCGAATCAAAAATAATATGGCTGCAAGGCCCGCAGCAGCAACTTCCATCAATACCTCTATGAGGCGGGCACGCCTCTAGCCCGAATGTTTCATAAATTGACGCGCGCCCTCGCTGGCCTTTTGTTTCGTATGGAAATTTTGTTCACTCGGGTGTATGAATGACTACGCCACTCTTTCACAAAATCTCCCTACAAAACAAAATCCTGTGCAATCATCAAGCGAATTTATGAAACATCCGGGACTAGAAGATTTATGATAGATGAACGAGCGACTAGAATTTCTGATTGAAAATAAGAACGGAAATCGTAAAGCAACGCAGCCAACACCAGCCTTATATTATTTTCCTGACATCAGGGAACGCGAGAAAGCTGAATATCGGGCTCATCGAGCAGCGATCAACCTCGCCACGTTAAGTCAATGGAAACCCCTCCCGTTGCATGATCTAAAAAAGCACCAGGCCTTTGCTGCCTGTAGTTTGGAAGATTCAATGAAAGCGCGACTAGCGACGCGCATTTACGATGTAGTCCTCGCGGTTCAGGGATTGATAGGGCTTCTCCTGGCAGAATCGAGAAAATTCCAAATCCTCAGCCTCGGTTTCTGAGCCCGCTTCGATATCGTAATCACCCAGAACACCGCTGAAATCGGGTCGATCATCCACCGAAGGCGCAACAGGCGCAATCAATACCTTGTATAACATACTTATGCCTCCTTTCACATTTCCGTTCATCCTATCTCTTGCTGATCTTCGCATCAAGGAATTTAGTTCACGCATCAAACCTGCTTCCCCTGATTGTCTTGCCAGAATCCTTCGAAATCGAATGGAAGCTGGCCGTAATGACGGATCGCTAGCGGACATGAACGAGCACTGGTTCTTATCAGTGCGCCACACATGATAACTGATCGCCGCATGGTGTCAGGAATACAGCAATGAATGGCCATATAGCCCACTTGGCTAGTTGACATTGAACAGATTTACAGGCAATTTTTAACCCAGGCTCCCTATCGTTGGAGGGATTAAATGGAAGGACAATGAAACGGATCTACAAATTTATTATGAGTATCTTTAGACCCGCAAGGGCTAAGGATATAGCTGAAAGGTTTCCTTCGCTCTTAGATCCGGCTGCGCGGGTTCTTGATATTGGCGGCGGGGCCTTCCCGTGGTCGTATATCAAACCATCAGCAAAAATTACTCTTCTGAACCTGGAACTACCGGAGTCAATAAATGATCACCCCGAGATCGAATTTGTGGCAGGAGTGCCTTGCATATTCCCTTCAATCCCATGGCTTTTGATTTGGTTTTTTCCAATTCTGTCATAGAGCATGTGGGAGACTATCGAAAACAACGTCAGTTCGCTATGGGAATGTTAAATGCGGGCAAACAACTCTACTGCCAGACTCCAAATAAATGGTTTCCGATAGAGCCGCACATCCTGACTTTGTTTATCCATTGGTTTCCATTTTCGGCGCAGCGCAGGCTGGTACGGTATTTCAGCGTATGGGGGTTGGTAGCAAAGCCAAGCCAAAAAACAATAGATGAAACACTGCGTGGCCTTAATTTGCTATCGAGGAAAGAATTTGCCAACCTCTTTCCTGGATGCACAATGCGGGAGGAGAAGGTTTTGGGGCTTACCAAATCGTTTATAGTTGAGCGTATATGAGTCTGCTGGAACCACTTCTCAACACTCGATAAGGTTAAACGTTAAAACGGAAGTGCATCACATCACCATCCTTGACCACATACTCCTTCCCTTCCAGCCGCATCTTGCCGGCCTCCTTCGCACCTTGTTCACCTTTACAAGCAATGAAATCGTCATAAGCGATGACCTCTGCGCGGATGAAACCCTTCTCGAAATCGGTATGAATCACAGCGGCTGCCTGCGGAGCGGTATCACCCTTGGATATGGTCCAGGCGCGTACTTCCTTCACACCGGCAGTGAAATAGGTTTGCAGTCCGAGTAGCTGGTAGGCGGCGCGAACCAGCCGGTTGAGTCCCGGTTCTTCCAGATTTATATCGGCCAGAAAAACCTGCTTATCCTCATCCGGCATCTCCGCGATTTCCGCTTCCAGGGCTGCGCAGATCGCCACCACCGGCGCACCCTCTCGCGCGGCATATTCCTGCACACGCGCCAGCAGCGAATTTCCGGTGAAGCCCTTTTCGTCAACGTTGGCGACATAGATGGCAGGTTTCGCGGTGAGCAGGCATAGCGGTTTCAGTAGTTGCTGTTGCTCCTTGTCCAGCCCCAGGCTTCTGGCGGGATTGCCCTGATCGAGGTGAGCCCGCGTCATTTCCAGCAGTGCCACCAACTTGATCGCATCCTTGTTGCCGGACTTGGCCAGCTTGGTTTCGCGTTGCAGCGTCTTTTCTACCGTTGAGAGGTCGGCCAAGGCCAGTTCGGTCTGTATGGTTTCGATATCCGAGATCGGATCTACGTTGCCGCTTACGTGCACGACGTTGTCATTGACGAAGCA
>JBKJYB010000445.1:0-2870 GCA_046716045.1 Nitrosospira sp. | reverse complement strand
GCATGCTCATTGGAAGTATGGTTCAACACCAGGTCGAATACGAGCTTCATGTTTCTGCAATGCAGCTCTTGCACCAGTTTTTCAAAAAGCGCCATATCTCCATACTGAGGAGAGATGGAATGATAGTCGCTGATATCGTATCCGAAATCCCTTTGCGGACTTTGCGTGAAAGGGGAAATCCAGATTGTTTCGAAACCCAGATCCTGGAGGTAATCGAGTTTTTCGATAATACCTTGAATATCTCCGATGCCGTCGCCGTTGGTATCGTAAAACGAGCGTGGATAGATGTGATAAACCGTGGTTTTCTTCCACCATTCCGCGTCCGGATTACCGGAGGAAATGAATTCCGAGGAATCCGCTGGCATAACCATATTCCGAGAACAGGTTTTTGGGTGAAAGGATGGTTGAAATGTAATTATTGCCCTGAATATGGAGCTGTTTTCTTCCAGATAAGTTTTATAGACAGCAAGAGTCTAGCGGAGGTTCATATAACTCCCCCGGCTACCCAAGGCTCGGGGGGAGTTAACCAGCCGTAGTTTTGGTTGGCTTCTACTTGCCAAGCGATGCTTTTACCCGCTTGGCGTGCTCGGTATGCGCGACAAATGCAGGCCGCACCTTGACCAGTAGCGCTTTCAACTCTTCATTCTTGGCATTGGGAATAAGTGTCGACCGCAACTCCCCTTTATTCCTTGCATTTAATAGGGTTAAGCGAGGTTGAACATGTTTTAACGAGGTTATTGCACACACCGGTGGTTACGACGCGTGGTGCGTTGGTTACGGTGTTACGCAAGATGTCGGGAAGGCCTCAGTTATGAGGTAATGCTCCTGAAGCTTCGGTATCCTTCTGTTATGAGGCGCGGCGCGCTGTAGCAACGCACCAAACGCCTCTGACGTTATAGGTTTTCCGAGCAGGAACCCCTGCATCTCGTCACACATCATGCCCTTCAATTTCGCGAGTTGCGAATCGGTTTCAACGCCTTCGGCCACTACGTCCATCTCGAGCGTATGGGCAAGTTTAATGATCGCGGAGACGATGGCGCTGCCTTCATCACCATATTCATCCAGGCCGTTGGTGAAGAAACGGTCTATCTTCAACTGCTTGGCGCGAAAGCGTTGCAAGTAGGCAAGGCTTGAATAGCCGGTCCCGAAATCGTCGATTGCGATATCGAAGCCGTTTGCCTGGAACTCGTGGATCACTTTGATTGTTGTGGGCGCGTCCTGCATCGCCACGGTCTCGGTGATTTCGAACATGATTTGTTCGCATGGGACTTGTTCGGCCCGGACGATATCGAGCATCGTTGCGACCAGATTAGATTGCGTCAATTGCCGGGGCGACAAATTGATTGCCACCTTGATCGCCGGCAGACCGCTTTCACGCCAGTGACGCATTTGGCGGCATGTTTCGCGCACGACCCAATAGCCTATCTGGACAATCTGCCCGGAGCGTTCGGCGATCGGGATGAACTCCATCGGGGGAAAGAGGCCAAACTCCGGATGACGCAGGCGGAGCAGCGCTTCCGCACCTGCCAGCTCGCCATTGTTACCGCGGAATTTCGGCTGGAAGTGCAGGAAAAAATAGTCGGCTCCGAGCGCTTCTTGCAAAGCCTGTTGGATCTGTAAAGTTCGGGTAGCCGCCGCATTCATGCTTGCCTCGTAAAACCGGTACATGCTGCGTCCGCCACGTTTTGCTTCATACATCGCAGCGTCCGCGTGCTGCAGCAACACTTCGACGGTATCACCGTCTTGCGGAAAAAGGGTGATGCCGATGCTCGGCATCACCTGCAACGGTTGGCTATCGGCCCATGCGCCTTGGCGCATGCGATTGAGTACGCTTTCCGCCATTTCCGAGGCGTCGTCCGGCGACGCAAGGTTCTCAAGCAAAACCACGAATTCGTCACCGCCCAACCGGGCAACAGTGTCGCCACCACGCACGCAGTGCAGTAACCTCTGGCCGAATGCTTTCAAGACTTCATCGCCGGCTGAGTGCCCAAGCGAGTCATTGATGACCTTGAACCCGTCGAGATCCATGAACAGAATAGCAAATATGTTTTGGTGGTGCCGGGATGCGTGAATCGCGCGTTCGATCTGTTCCATAAGCGCCCGACGATTTGGCAGTTCCGTCAACGTATCGAACGTCGCCAGGCGGACGACCTGGCCGCTGAGTCGAGATATCGCATCGAAGCGCGACAATATGAGCGTTACGGTCAGGATCGCAAACGTGAGCATGATGATCGTGGTGGCGAGCCATTGAGAATTGATGTCGTTGGCTGCGGCGCTCACGGAATTGAGCGGGAAATGTGCGGCAGCCATCCCAGTATAGTGCATACCGCAAATCGCGATGCCCATGACGAAAGCGGCGCCGATGCGTTGGGCGTTCACGTGGCTCTGACCTTCGTCGCGGAGCGTTTGCGCAAGCCACAATGCGGCGGTGGCCGCGGCGACGGCAATGACAATCGAAAAAACGAACAATGCCGGGTCGTAGTGAATGCCGGGTTGTATCCGTAGGGCGGCCATGCCGGTGTAATGCATGCAGGCGATGCCAACGCCCATCAGGGTGCCGCCTGTAATGAGATGCAAAAGTGCCAGTTTCGCTCGCGTGACGATATTCAGCACGAAATAGGAGAGTAATATGGCGACCGCGAGTGAGTAGCCGGTAGTTGCCAAATCATAGCCGAGCGGGATCGGTAGCGAGTGAGCGAGCATCCCGATGAAATGCATCGACCAGATACCGATGCCCATTGCCACTGCACCACCGGCGAGCCACGCTTGGCGAAGCCTGGATCGTGTCATTAGAGAAATACGGCTGGACAGATCGAGCGCCGTATAGGATGCGAACGTGGCCACGCCCAGCGAGAGCAACACAAGCCATA
>JBKJYB010000444.1:0-4556 GCA_046716045.1 Nitrosospira sp. | reverse complement strand
GCGTCTCGACAAGGCCGGAATACCCCCAATCCAGAACATGGTTGTTTGCAAGCGCGCAGCAATCGATGCCTGCCGCGGTAATACAGGGAATATTGTCCGGATGCATCCGGTAATTGACTGCCTTGTTCTCCACGTCATCGCTGCGGGTGACCGCAGTTTCGAGATTAATGATGCGCACGTCGGGCTTTCTTCGCTCCAATTCGGCAAGGGCATCACCCCAGATATAGGAAAAATCCACCGGCTTCGGAATTGGGCCGCTCACCTCTTCCGCAAGCTCCACATAGCCATTCCCGCTTTTTATGTACCGCTCGTAAAGAACGGGGTTACCGGGGTGGGGCAGGATCTGATCAACCCCTCTGCCTGTCATGACATCGCCGCATAGAAATAGCATGTAGGGACCGGAACCTCGTCCTGAAGCATCATGCTCGCCATCCTTCGCGCTTATCCCGGCTTCACGGGTGCTGACGGTCATGCCATGGGTCGTAATCGTCTGCGCTTCAATCGGGCGAACCATCATGGCGAATCCTGTAGCGAGTGTAGAAACAAGAAATTCGCGACGCTCCAGCCGTGGGTTAGTTTGAGCCTCTTTGGGTTTTCTCATGAAAATAATCAACAATCGCATCACTGTGATCTTAATGTTAGACGATAAACCAGAACAAGTTCGATATCCGGGAAGATCTGATATTGGCTCCTGATTCCATTCTCCGTCAGTGGCGCGGCTATGGAATGTTCACGGGTATGGATGTCGATCACGTGACTACGTGGAATCTGTCCAGTACACTAATCATTGAGAACAATAGCCGCTTCAAATAAACTCGATTCCCGACACAACGAGAGACCTATGAGCAATGACAAGAAATTGACCACCAACGCAGGCGCACCTGTTGCTGATAATCAGAATGTCATGACTGCGGGGCCGCGCGGTCCGGCACTCCTCCAGGATGTATGGTTCCTGGAAAAGCTCGCTCACTTCGATCGCGAAGTCATTCCTGAGCGGCGCATGCACGCCAAGGGTTCAGGCGCCTACGGCACATTTACCGTGACACACGACATTACCCGCTATACCAAGGCAAAGATTTTCTCCCAGGTGGGCAAGAAAACCGAGCTTTTTGCCCGGTTCACAACAGTGGCGGGGGAACGTGGCGCCGCCGATGCGGAGCGCGATATTCGCGGGTTTGCACTGAAACTCTACACCGAGGAAGGCAACTGGGATCTGGTGGGCAATAACACGCCTGTGTTCTTCCTGCGTGATCCACTCAAATTTCCCGACTTGAATCATGCGGTCAAGCGCGACCCGCGCACCAACCTGCGCAGCCCGCGCAACAACTGGGATTTCTGGACATCCCTGCCGGAAGCGCTGCACCAAGTCACCATCGTCATGAGCGACCGCGGCATTCCAGCCAGCTACCGACACATGCATGGCTTTGGCAGCCACACGTTCAGCTTCATCAATGCCGCCAACGAACGCCACTGGGTCAAGTTCCACTTCAAGACGCAGCAGGGAATACGCAATCTTACCGATGCGGAAGCCGCCACCATCATCGGGAAAGACCGCGAAAGCCACCAGCGCGATTTATACGAAAGCATCGAGAAAAGCGAATTCCCAAAATGGACGCTGTTTGTTCAAATCATGCCGGAAAAAGAAGCGGCAACCTGCTCGTACCACCCTTTTGACCTGACCAAGATCTGGCCGCACAAGGACTACCCGCCGATTGAAGTGGGTGTAATGGAATTGAATCGTAATCCGGAAAACTTCTTTGCCGAAGTGGAACAGTCCGCATTCAATCCAGCTAATGTCGTGCCCGGTATTGGCTTTTCGCCCGACGAGATGCTGCAAGGCCGGCTGTTTTCATACGGCGATGCCCAGCGTTACCGTCTCGGCGTCAACCACCACCTCATTCCGGTCAATACGGCACGCTGCCCGTTTCATAGTTATCACCGCGATGGCGCGATGCGCGTGGACGGCAACTTTGGCGGCACCCTGGCCTATGAACCGAACAGCTACGGCGAGTGGCAGCAACAACCGGATTTCTCCGAGCCGCCGTTGAGCCTCGAGGGTGCCGCCGACCATTGGAATCATCGCGAGGACAAGGACTACTACTCCCAGCCTGGCAACCTGTTCCGCCTGATGCCTCCGGCACAGCAACAAGTGTTGTTTGAGAATACCGCACGTTCGATTGGCGGTGCGCCCAAGGAAATCCAGATTCGCCATATTGGGAACTGCCTGAAAGCCGACCCGGCCTATGGCAAAGGGGTGGCGGATGCGTTGGGAATCCCGCTTATTGTAGTATCTTAGAAGGAATAAGGAAAACGGCATATTCCGTTGAATAACATTCAATGGGATATGTTTTCTCCCTTGCTATGCGCCTCTGGACCCTCCATCCACGCTATCTTGACGCCAAAGGCCTGGTCGCCGCATGGAGAGAGGCGCTGCTGACTCAAAAAGTGTTGTCGGGATTAACCACTGGCTACCGATATCATCCGCAGCTTATCCGGTTCCGTTTGCATCCTCAGCCACTTCAAGCAATGGGAGTATTTCTGGCAGGCCTCGCGGATGAAGCCAAACGGCGCGGCTACCACTTTGATGCAACAAAGATTCTACATCTGGAGACTGTGACCAAAATTGAGGAAACCGACGGACAGCTACTCTTCGAGTGGATTCACCTGGAAGAAAAGTTACAAAAACGGGCGCCGATTCTCCATTGCCAGTTCCGAAACATCATAATGCCGAAGCCCCATCCATTGTTTCACATCGTTCCTGGCGAAATCAGGGAGTGGGAGAAGCGCGATGATGGTAATCATCTCATTGAGTAATATCCAAGGAGGATAATTGCTTTTTTCGATTAGAATGACGTACGAACACGAAGCCTGCAATATATTCCAGAACTCAGGGGACTGAAAATGCGCTACTGGCTAATGAAATCGGAACCTTCCGATGTAAGTATCGACGACCTTGCGGCGATGCCTCAACAAACCATCGCGTGGTATGGCGTGCGTAATTATCAAGCACGCAATTTCATGCGCGATCAGATGCGCGTCGGCGACCAGGTTTTTTTCTATCATTCGAGCTGCGAAGAACCGGGAATTGTGGGGATTGCCAAGGTGAACAAGCTCGCGTATCCCGATGCCACCCAGTTCGATCCTGGCAGCAAATATTTCGATCCGAAGGCCACGTCGGAGAATCCACGCTGGTTCAATGTGGATGTGCAGTTCGTTAAAAAAACCCGTTTAGTTGGCATCAAGGAACTGAGAGGCTACCCCGAACTAACCAGCCTGCGCATTCTACAAAAAGGCAGCCGCCTATCTATCACGCCGGTAGACCCGGCAGAATGGAAATTCATTATGGGAGTTTTGTAATGACCCGCTTTCAGCTACTGAAACCGTACAGCAAAATTTGACGTGGAATGGTGGCCGGCGTATTTGCTGTTGGGCACGGTTGTCGGCTTCTTCGCCGGATTGTTGGGCATCGGTGGCGGATTAATCATGGTGCCGGTGCTCACTTTCATTTTCAGCGCCCAACATTTTCCTCCTGATCGCATCCTGCACCTTGCCCTCGGCACTACCATGGCCGCGATCATATTCACTTCCGTTTCCAGCCTGCGTACTCATCATGCTCACGGCGCAGTGCACTGGCAAGTTGTGAGATATATTACGCCGGGAATTATCGTTGGCACCCTGGCGGGGGCGACGCTGGTCAGCATACTTTCCAGCCAGCTTCTGAGCATTATTTTCGTTATTTTCATTTACTACGCTGCTACACAGATGCTGCTCAAAATTACCCCCAAACCCAGCCGCACACTCCCCGGCAGGCTGGGAATGTTCGGGGCCGGCAGTATTATCGGCGCGATTTCCAGCTTTGTTGCAATTGGCGGGGGACTGCTGACGGTCCCATTCCTTTCACACTGCAATGTCAGATTGCAGCATGCCATTGGCACCGCTGCCGCAGTGGGCTTTCCTATCGCGGTGGCGGGGGCCATCGGCTACATTGCCAATGGCATGGCGCAATCCCAGTCGCTGCCGGAATACAGCCTGGGATATGTTTATTTGCCGGCATTGGGATGGGTAGTACTGGCCAGTATGCTGACCGCACCGTTGGGTGCGAAAACGACCCATATCGTTCAGACCGCCATGCTCAGGAAAATCTTTGTTGTGCTGCTTTATTTGCTGGGGACAAAGATGTTGATCGGGCTTTTTTAGTAAAACAAATAAATTGCCTGGACTTGTAGCAAATGATCAGTACGGTGTTCGTTTGTCCAGCATCCTGGTCTTTAGCGGTACGTCAATCTGGTTTTTCACCTGGATAATTAACCAGTAGATGCTGATCGGATTGCCTGAGCGAGTTGTACCCTGACGTCCAGCGCTCAGCCGTTAGGTACCAAGCGACGCAGGGCTTCCTGATATTTCTCGGTAGTCTTGGCGAGAATATCAGGGGGCAGCGCGGGAGCGGGCGCTTTCTTGTTCCAATCCTGAGTTTCCAGCCAGTCGCGCACGAACTGCTTGTCGTAGCTGGGCGGGTTTTTTCCTGGTGCGTACTGATCGGCTGGCCAGAAACGGGA
>JBKJYB010000443.1:0-4203 GCA_046716045.1 Nitrosospira sp. | reverse complement strand
GACACAAATATCTGCCCCTGATAATCGGAATCGATAAGTCCGACTAGATTACCTAAAACAATACCATGCTTGTGGCCCAACCCGGAACGCGGAAGCACCATCGCCGCAAGTCCCGGATCGGCAAGATAGATGGCGATACCGGTGGGAATGAGATTGGCCTCCCCAGGTTCAATGGTCATTACATAATCAATGCAAGCCCGCAAATCCAGGCCTGCGGAGCCGAAGGTCGCGTAAGCCGGCAGTTGGTCGTAGAGGCGCGGATCGAGAATCTTGATGTCAATTTTTATCATGGCAGCGGGTTAAGATTCCGTAGTTTTTCATACAGCAATGCAATATGTTTAATCAACCGTCGCGCCTGCTCAATCTTGAGCGCTTTCGGTAGATGGTGTTTACCTTCGTTATCGAATAGAGTCAGCGCGCTTTCATCGGAACCGATGGCGTCCTGGGCCAGATTGGCGGCGAGCAGCGGCAGTTTCTTCTTGTGCCGCTTGGCTTCGGCATTTTTCTCCAGATTTTCAGTCTCTGCGGCAAAGCCCACGCAAAAAGGTGGATTGGGAAGGGTCGCCACATATTCCAGAATATCAGGATTGGGGGTGAATTCCAGCGTGATACTGCCATCCGTCTTTTTTGTTTTCTGTTTATTCGTACTGATGGCACGGTAATCCGCCACCGCTGCAACACTTACAAAAATGTCGATACGGGAAATCTCTTTTTTCACAGCCGCCAGCATATCCTGTGCGCTCACCACGTTGACGAGCTTGGCTGCAACAGGAGCTTCCAGGCAAACTGGACCGGAGATGAGAGTGACTTCCGCCCCCGCTTCGAGTGCCGCACGGGCCGCTGCGTAACCCATTTTCCCCGAACTTAAATTGGTGATGCCCCTGACCGCGTCGATGGCCTCATATGTGGGCCCGGCGGTAACGAGTACACGCTTGTCTTGCAACAGTTTGGGTTGAAAAAAAGCATGTACCGTTTCAGCAAGTTCACGTGCTTCGAGCATGCGGCCCATACCGGTCTCGCCGCAGGCCTGGACGCCACTGGCGGGACCGAGTATCGTCACGCCATCACGCTTTAGCGTAACGAGATTGCGCTGAGTCGCAGGGTTTTCCCACATTTGCCGATTCATGGCGGGGGCGATCAGCAAGGGACAGTCGCGCGCGAGGCACAGTGTCGAGAGCAGATCATCGGCAAATCCATAGGCAAGTTTAGCAATAAAATCAGCGCTGGCGGGAGCGACAAGAATGGCATCAACGTTGCGCGAAAGATCAATATGAGCCATGCTGCTGGCAACGCCGGTGTCCCAGAGGTCTGTGAATACCGGCTTACCGGTTAACGCCTGTAGCGTCGCGGTGCCAACAAAATGACAGGCTGACTCGGTCATTACCGCTTGCACATCCATGCCATCATGTATCAATAGGCGCGCGAGTTCCGCTGCCTTGTATGCGGCCACTCCGCCGGTCAGCCCCAGCAGCAGGCGCTTGGTATTGGGTAAGGAGGCATCGGTCATAATCACATGGAATGGAATCGTTTCGATGGAGAAACAGGAGTTTAACCTAAAAACGGCGTTTCATTAAAGGGAATGGCAGCCTCTTCTAGAAGATCGTTTTTTTGAGTATTCCACCGATGGAACCTCTGAATAAATCCCACGCGGTGCGTGGGATTTATTCAGAGGTTCCTTAACTTCGCCTTACTTCTGCCGTTACAGATTACATCATGGCAATTCCAGACTGGCCCGAATCCGAGCGTCCACGCGAAAAGCTCCTGAAGAACGGAGCCGCAAGTCTTTCCGATGCGGAACTCCTGGCCATATTCCTGCGAACTGGGGTAAAGGGGAAAAGTGCGGTAGATCTGGCGCGTGAATTGCTCAAACATTTTGATGGTTTAACAGGTCTGTTTGCCGCGAATCAAGGCACTTTTTGTCAGATGCCTGGAATGGGACCAGCCAAATACGCCCAACTACAGGCAGTACTGGAAATGGCGCGGCGCGCCCTGGAAGAAAAACTGAAAACCGGCGATACGATGAGTTCACCAAAATCAGTGCGCGATTATTTGCGCCTCGGTCTTGAGGGCAAGAAGCACGAGATCTTCATCGGTATTTTTCTCGATTCTCAGAACCGCGCTATCGCAACCGAGGAGCTGTTTAATGGCACCCTCACCCAGACCAGCGTATACCCGCGAGAGGTGGTGAAACGGGCGTTACACCATAACGCCGCCGCCATTATCTTTGCTCACAACCATCCTTCCGGCGTGGCGGAACCAAGTCAAGCCGATGAAATCCTGACCCAATCGCTCAAGCAAGCGCTTGCGATGGTTGATGTAAAGGTCCTGGATCATTTTATCATTGGCGGCGGAACAGCCATGTCGTTCGCCGAGCGGGGATTGATTTGATTTGAGAAAACCTTCGAAATCGGGATATAATAGGCGTTTTTCGAAATCTGGAGTGGCTCATCATGGCACGAGTATGTGAAGTAACTGGCAAAAAACCTATGACCGGCCACCATGTTTCCCACGCGAACAACAAGACTAAACGGCGCTTTCTGCCTAATTTGCAGCGTCGCCGGTTCTGGGTGGAAAGCGAGAATCGCTGGATCAGCCTGCGCTTGTCGAACGTGGCGCTGCGGACAATAGACAAGAACGGCATTGACGCGGTACTGGCCGATATGCGTGCCCGCGGCGACAGCATTTAAAAACATCATGAAGCGCTATTCGGGCTTCGGCATCTAAGGACATCATCATGCGGGAAAAAATAAAACTCGAATCTTCGGCTGGAACCGGTCATTTCTATACCACCACCAAGAATAAACGCATCACGCCGGAGAAATTAGAAATTCTGAAGTTTGATCCGGTAGTGCGCAAGCACGTCAAATACAAGGAAATCAAACTCAAGTAGATTTCATGGCCAGAAAGACTTGCCATGTCAGAAACGTTTCTGGGGAAAACCCGGAGTCCAAATAAAAAACCCGCCAATGGCGGGTTTTTTATTTGCATCCCTACTTTCTTTGTCTTTGGTTTCTCAGGCGTAGCAGCGTAACCTGCGGGAGAAATTCGCCAGCACCTCAATGCCACTTTCCTCGGCACGGTGACACCAGTCCTCTAGTTGCTTGACCAGTTCATCCTTGGATGTCGTGGAGCGTTGCCATACTGCCATAAGCTCTTCACGCATTGTATAGACCTTGTCAAGCGTTGTGGTTTTACTCAGCACCAGACTCAGCTTGGCGCGCTCGTCTTCTTGCAGGGTTTTGGAGTCAGCAAGCACCCAACGTTTAAGAGTGGACCGATCTACGCCGAGATGCGTAGCATCTTCTTTCAGATGATCAATGTCCTTGGCCAAGGTTTGCTTAAGGGATTGGGCATATTTTGCCAGCACTTCATAACGGTGGGAAATAACAGCGTGCAGCGTATCAAGGTCGCATTTTGTCTTGGCAGCATCAAGGCGCAATTTGGGGGCGACTTTTTTCACCTGGGCCAGTCCCATCGATTGCAGGATGCATATATACATCCAGCCGATGTCGAACTCATACCATTTATTGGATAATCGTGCGGAAGTCGCATAAGCGTGGTGGTTATTATGCAATTCTTCCCCGCCAATGAGGATACCCCAGGGAACAATATTGCGGCTGGCATCCTCCGCCTGAAAATTGCGATAACCCCAGAAGTGCCCGATCCCGTTGATGACACCGGCAGCCATGATCGGTGCCCAGGCCATCTGTATCGCCCAGATCGTAAGCCCCATGGTTCCGAACAGAATGAGATTGATGATCAGCATCAGCGCGACACCCTTGGCGCTATACTTGGCGTAGACATTGCGCTCCAGCCAGTCATCCGGCGTACCATGACCATATCTTTCAAGGGTTTCCAGGTTCTTGGCTTCTTTCCGGTAGAGCTCTGATCCTTCTCTCAACACTTTACTGATACCAAGCACTTGCGGACTATGGGGATCGTCAGAAGTCTCGCACTTGGCGTGATGCTTGCGGTGTATTGCTGTCCATTCCTTAGTGACCATGCCGGTGGTGAGCCACAGCCACAAACGGAAGAAATGGCTGGGAAGTGGATGCAGCTCCAGGGAGCGGTGAGCTTGATGGCGATGAAGATATATTGTGATGCCGGCAATAGTGATATGAGTGAGAGCCAGAATAACTACGATATAACCCCACCACGGTAAGTCAATAAGACCAGTCACAGTTGAAATCCTTTTAGAAAATT
>JBKJYB010000442.1:0-4923 GCA_046716045.1 Nitrosospira sp. | reverse complement strand
TCAATGACCTGCGCAACCAGCTTGCACTCGCCTATGAGGGCGATTCGGATAGCCTCAACAAGAAATTACGCACACAGAAAGACATAGACGAGATTTTTAGACGAGCACAACGCGCATTCAATAACTGGTCTACCCTGCGACCTGAAGAGCGAACAGCCAATGCCATTTTAAGTGCACTGGACTTCGATTTCTTCGAATTGCTTGATAGTGTGACCATTGCCCGCTCTCGCAAGCACATCGAAACTTTTTACGATACCAAAGATATTGGTAAATTTCCTGAGCGGCTCAAGCCGCTATCATTTCACTGTCAGCTAACTCATAGACCAGACGTTATCGGCTTCAACGAAATCTTCAACCAACTCTCGATGTTGAAGTTGTCAGTATATGCGCCCGTCAGCTACATTTTGTCGAGCCGTCTCGCAAAATACGAAAAGCTCTATGACACCCAAGTTGAAGGTGGCAGAGGCAAATTAAAGCAGGCCGACCGTGAGCGTAGCCTTCAGGCATTGATGACGATCAATCTGCTCAAACGTCTTGAGAGCTCCGTCCAGTCTTTCCGGCTAACCCTGCAAAAGCTGAAAGACAATCACTTGAGTACGCTTGAGAAAATCAGGGTATTCGAACAGAGCGGTAGAGACGCCACTTTTGCCGATGCCGCTGTCGCCTTTGAGAATGCTGAACCTGATGACGACGAACTTCCTGACATTGACGACGCCAAAATCGGTGGCAAGGTACAGATTAGTTTGTCCGATATGGACTTGCCTTCATGGAAGCACGATTTAGAAGCCGACCTTCATGTCATCGACGCACTTCTCACCGAGATGTTCAAGATCACTCCGGCTGATGATGCCAAACTTCAGCACCTTAAAATACAGATCAATAGCAAGTTGGCTTCGCCGATCAATCCGGGCAACAAGAAGGTGTTGATTTTCACGGCGTTTGCAGACACGGCAAATTATCTCTATGAGCATCTTGCGGATAGCTTGTGGCAATCCCACCAAATCCATACCGGCAAAGTCACCGGCGGCGATGGCCCAATATCCACGCTCAAGTCTAATACCAAGCAAAGTTACGATTTCCAATCGCTGTTGACACTCTTTTCGCCACGCTCTAAAGAGAAAACTCTCATTCTTCCCAATGAGCCAAGAGAAATCGATATCCTCATTGGTACCGACTGTATTTCCGAAGGCCAAAACCTTCAGGATTGCGATTACCTCATTAATTATGACATTCACTGGAACCCGGTTCGAATCATCCAACGCTTTGGACGCATAGACCGTATTGGTTCACAAAACGCCAGCATTCAGTTGGTAAATTACTGGCCAGACATTAGCCTCGACGAGTACAGCAACCTCAAGGAGCGTGTGGAAAACCGCATGGTCATTGCCGACGTGACAGCGACCGCCGATGACAACGTGCTCAACACCCAGTCCAACGATGTGTCATACCGAAAAGAGCAGCTGCGTCGCCTCCAGGAAGAAGTGATTGAAATGGAAGACCTCAAAACCGGTGTGTCCATTACCGACCTTGGCCTCAATGATTTTCGCATGGATTTATTGAATTACATCAAATCCAATGGAGATCTAGACAATGTGCAAACTGGCATGAATGCCGTGGTACCAGCCGATCCGGGGCGTGGCTTGCCGCCGGGTGCCATGTTCACGTTACGCAACCGCAATAATGGCGTCAACATCAACCAGCATAATCGCTTGCACCCTTACTACCTGATCTATATAGGCCAAAATGGGGAGGTCGTTGCCGACCATACCGAAGTCAAACGCTTGCTCGACTTGGTGCGTAGCGCCTGTAAGGGGCAGAGCCAGTCACTGCCGGAAGTTTGCCGCTTGTTCAACCAAGATACCGACGACGGGCGCAAGATGAATGTTTATTCCGGTCTACTTGACCAGGCCATCCGCTCCATGGTTGACTTGAAGGAAGACAAGGACATCGACAGCCTTTTTAGTGGTGGTCGTACCACGGCACTGGTCAACACTATCGCGGGGCTTGATGATTTTGAGCTGATTGCCTTTCTGATTATTCAGGCAGTGGAATGAATCAATCACTGTTTGCCTATCCTAAGAAAACGGAGATCAACCGTGTGCTGCCCAAGAGCAAGATATACGAGCATGGTAAACCTAGCCGTGCCGTGCGTGACGGTTTCGTCAAACAAATTAATCAAATCGTTTGGCAATACAAGCTCGCACCTGAAACCATCAATTTGCCGTCGCGTCCCAGTGTGCCGGAAATCGAAATTTTTTCGATTGAGCTGAAAACCGCTGATGTCAGCGAAGACGTGCTCCGTTGTATTGATAAAGCCATCCCACTGCCAATCTTCTACAATCTCAGCTTTGATGGCTGTATCAAAACCGTGGCTGCCTATAAGCGCCCCAGTGATGCCGATGCCAGCCGCTGGGTGGTGGATGCCTATTTTGCAAGCCCATGGCTGCCAGCGGATGGAAAACGCTCGGCACTCCCTGTTGCGCTAGACATGGCTGGCCTGTATGAACAGATGCTGCGCCGCCTAATGCTGACCCCGGCCCGCTCAGGTGAAACGCTCAAAGATCATGTGGAGCGACAGACCCAACTCCGTGGAAAGCAGAACGAATACACCAAGCTGGAAGTACGCCTACTTAAAGAAAAGCAATTCAACCGAAAAGTTGAAATGAATAGCCAACTGCGAACCCTTAAAACCGACATAGAAACATTGGCGCGTTAAATGTTTGATCACGAGAAATGACCATGGAAAAACTCAAGCTGCACAGCCCAGATTTCACGCAAGAAAATATCGCCAAATTGGCTGAGTTATTCCCCAACTGTGTGACTGAATCAAGAGCGGAAGACGGTACGCTGAAACGCGCCATCGACTTCGATCAATTGCGTCAGGAACTATCCACATCCATCGTTGAAGGCCCCCAAGAACGCTACCAACTCAGCTGGCCGGGCAAGCGCGAAGCTTTGCTGACTGCCAACGCCCCCATCGCCAAAACCTTGCGCCCGTGCCGTGAGGAGAGCGTGGATTTTGATACCACACAAAATCTGTTTATAGAAGGTGACAATCTGGATGCCCTTAAACTGTTGCAGGAAACCTATCTGGCTATGGTGAAAATGATTTATATCGATCCGCCATACAATACGGGAAATGACTTTATTTACGAAGATGATTTTGTGGAAGACATAGATAGCTATTTTAAACGTTCAAATCAGAAGGATGAGTTGGGACGTCGACTGGTCGCAAACAATGAATCAAAGGGTCGCTTTCACTCTGACTGGCTAAGCATGATTTATCCTAGGATCAAGCTATCAAGAAACTTACTTCGAGACGATGGCGTAATCTTTGTTTCTATAGGTGACGACGAACAAGCTAGCTTAAAGAGACTGTGCGACGAGATCTTCGGTGATGACAATTTCTTGGGCTGCGCATGCCGAGTTTCGAAGAAGGCAAACAATCAAGGTGACTACTGGTCGCCGAATTTTGACTACGTTCTAACTTACGCTAAGAATAAATTAAGCTGCCCGGCCTTTCTGGGAGGAATCAATTATGACGCGTACGATCAGGTTGATGTAGAAGGCCCTCGTCCGGGCGAGAAATACCAGCTCGTGCGTCTATATATGACAAGTTTAGACCCAATGAGGGGTTGTACCAACCAACGTTATTATATCGAGGCGCCGGATGGAACCCTGCTGATCCCTCCTGGTAATGTTTTTCCGAATGATAAAAAAGATGGAGCAGGCATGCCTCCTGAGACAGGAGAAGACAAAGTATGGCGGTGGTCAAAAGATAAGTATTTGTCCGAGAAAAAAAGGGTAGTCGTCAAAAGAGTGCGATCTTCCAATCTTGTTGACTCTAACGGAGGAGAAGTTAAATGGAATGTGTTTACGAAAACATACTTGAATGATGTCATCAATAATACGACCGCAAAACCAAATAGTCTTATCGAAGACCATATCAATCAGAATAGCTCTCATGAGTTGGGTCTTTTAGAGGTACCTTTTAATTTCGCAAAACCTTCTTCGCTTATTCGCTACCTTTGCGAAATATCAAGAGTTCAATCTGGAGATATTGTTCTAGATTTCTTTGCAGGCTCAGGATCAACTGCTCACGCAGTTATGGATTTGAATTTATGGAGCAATACAAAAATAAAGTTCATTTTGGTTCAACTTGATGAGAAGCTAGACTTCGACGACAAAAACCACAAAGCTGGCTACATTTTTTGTCAGAAGCAGGGATTAGAAGCGTCTGTCCCTGAAATTACAAAAGAGCGGCTACGTCGCGTTGCGAAGAAAATAATGGCCGAAGGAACGTCCTCGAAAGATGATGAAAAAGTTGACGTGGGATTTCGAGTGCTGAAGGTGGATTCTTCAAACATGGCTGAGGTTTACTACGCTCCCGATGCGTTACAGCATGGCGACCTTCTGACGCAGGTTACTAACATCCGCGAAGATCGCACACCCGAGGATTTGTTGTTCCAAGTCCTGCTGGATTGGGGCGTAGATTTGACCCTGCCCATCGCCCAAGAGACCATTGACGGTAAGGCAGTATTCTTTGTGGATGGCAATGCGCTAGTTGCTTGCTTTGAGACGGGCATTAACGAGGAATTCGTCAAAGCTCTCGCCATTCGTCACCCCTTGCGCGCAGTCTTCCGCGACGCCGGTTTTCACAGCGACAGTGTGAAGATCAATATGGAGCAAATTTTCAAGCTCGTCTCGCCCACCACTGAAGTAAAATCCATTTAGGTGGGTGCGACGATGAAGCTGAAGTTCAAAAAACAGCAATACCAAACCAACGCCGTGGAGTCCGTGGCGGATTGTTTTGCTGGTCAACCTAAAAACACCGGCATTCAGTATCGGATTGACCCCGGTCGCATGGAAGTTGGAACACCACAACAACCTGGACCTGTCACATATACACATCTCCGAGCCCAC
>JBKJYB010000441.1:0-2978 GCA_046716045.1 Nitrosospira sp. | reverse complement strand
CGCGAACGCTTCCGCTGGTCGTCGTGGGCGAAAGGACTGTCGGGCGAAAACCTTGTCCGTTTCGTGCGCGACGAGGTGTTTGCCTTCTTTGCCAATCTGGGCGAGCAAACCGCCCATAACTTCATGCGCGGCGCCCGTCTCGCTATCGACGAGCCGACGGTGTTAACTCAAGTTGTCAATCTGGTGGATAAGCTGCGGCTCGACCAGTCCGATGCCGACACCAAAGGCGATTTGTTCGAGCATGTGTTGCGTCAAATCAAGCAGGCGGGGGAACTGGGTCAGTTTCGTACGCCGCGTCATATCATCCGCGCCATTGTCGAAATCATCAATCCGAAGATAGGCGAGACTATTTATGACCCCGCCGCTGGCACGGCGGGTTTTCTGGTGGCCGCTTACAATCATATGCGCGTTGCCAATTCATCGGCGGGCGCCGTTCAGGAAGTGGAAATCGACGGCAAAATTCAGCGGCGCGGTTTAGGCGACAAGTTATCCGCCCGGCAAGTCTCGGCTCTGCAGACGGCCACTTTCTTCGGCAATGATGTTGATGCAAAAATGATTCGTCTCGCTACCATGAACCTGACGCTGCGTGGCCTGCCGAATGTCCGCATCATGCTGCGCAATGTGCTGACTACCACGCTGGACGTGGAAAAACGGATGGAATATTCGCTTCCCGCCGAAGGCTACCATGTTGTGCTTGCCAATCCGCAATTTTCGGGACGGGTGGACAAGGATCGTATCGTCGATGATGTGAAGGTTGGCACTTCGACGGCAACCGAGTTGCTCTTTCTGAAGTATATGATGGATAGCCTGAGGCCGGGCGGCCGCTGTGGCGTCATAGTGCCGGAAGGCGTGTTGTTCGGCTCCACGACTGCGCATAAAGAACTGCGCCGCCAACTAATGGAAAACAACCGCGTTGAGGCGGTGCTGTCACTGCCTGGCGGCGTTTTCCAACCTTATTCAGGCGTCAAAACTTCCGTGCTGTTTTTCAGGAGAGGTGGCAGCACCGAGCGCGTGCTGTTCCTGCATGCCGACAATGATGGCTACAAGCTCGACGCCAACCACGACACACCTATCGAGAATGATGATTTGCCAGAGTTGATAGCCGCCTATCAAACCCGGGATGAACGCTGGCTGGAATGGGACCAACGCGAGGCAGCTAAAGAATGGATGCAAAAATGGTGGTTTGCCGATGCAGCCACACTACGTGCCAATGACTTTAACCTGTCCGCTGGCCGCTATCGTCCGATGAGCCAAGTGATGGTTGAACATCGTAACCCCCGAGAGTTGCTGGATGAGCTGGCGGCGATTGAGACGGAGATTATTCAGGAAGTAGAAGCATTACAGGCTGTATTAGAGGAAACGCAGTAAATGTTTCCCCTCGTGGCACTCGGGGATATTGTTTATCCAGCGACAGGATCTAAAAATCCCTCGCTCAATCCAAATAAGAGCTTTTGGTATGTCGATGTGGCAGCGATTGATAACAAAGCTAAAATTATCGTTGGAGCCAAGAAACTAATTGGTGCGGAAGCCCCAAGCCGAGCACGAAAGCTTATTCGAGCAAACGACATTCTGGTTTCGACGGTAAGACCAATTCTTAATGCTGTTTCATTAGTGCCACCTGTACTTGATGGGGAGGTGGCGAGTACAGGTTTCTGTGTATTACGGGCAACGCCAGACGTTCTACCGGAGTATCTGTTTTTCTTCGTCCGTTCACAGCGGTTTACCCAAAACTTATCGCAATTGGTTGTGGGAGCGATGTATCCTGCTGTTAGTGACAAACAGATCCTCGCCCAGATACTTCCGCTCCCTCCACTCGACGAACAACGTCGCATCGTCGATATTCTCTCTCGTGCCGAGGGCATTGTCCGGCTGCGGCGGGAGGCGCAGAAGAAAACGGCAGAACTGATTCCGGCGCTGTTCCTTGATATGTTCGGCGATCCGGTAACGAATCCAAAGAGTTGGCCAACTCTTGCGGTTGGCGATTTTGTTGCTCGCTTCGAGGGAGGTAAAAACGTACAGAGCGGAGAAGATGGCGAATCTGAATTCCGTATCCTGAAAGTTAGTGCGGTAACGTCCGGCAATTACATTGAGACAGAGGCAAAACCTGCACCGCTTGGCTACACGCCCCCTAACTCTTACTTTATCAAGGAAGGCGATTTGTTATTTTCGCGAGCGAATACTGAGCAACTTGTCGGCGCCACAGCGCTTGTTGAATCAACAAACGGAAAAACCTTGCTCCCTGACAAACTTTGGCGATTTGTCTGGAAAGATAACGTGCCTGTTGCGTCTAGTTATGTCCGTGCTGTTTTCCAAAATCCAAATGTACGAACAATGTTAAGCAGAATCGCCTCCGGCACAAGTGGGTCTATGAAGAATATCTCTCAGAAAAAGCTGTTTGAAGTCAGCATACCATTTGCGCCATACCCACGTCAGTTGGATTTCGAGAACAAAGCACAGCTTGTCCGCTCCATTGCCTCACAGCAGTCGATAGCCATGCAAAAAGCCGAAGCCACATTCAACGCGTTATTGGCACAAGCCTTTTCGAAATAGAGATTATTGGGATCGTTCCCATCCAAAAAAATGGCATTATCAATGAGGAGAAACACAATGGCGCGAACTCCGATACATCCCGGTGAGATATTCGGTGATGGATTAACTGAACTTGGCATGAGTGCTGCCGCACTTGCGCGCACCTTGCGTGTGCCGACAAATCGTATTACCCAGATTATCAAAGGTCAGCGCGCTATCACTGCCGATACTGCTGTGCGTCTTTCGAAATGGCTTGGTACTAGTCCGCATTTTTGGCTCAACCTGCAACAATCCTATGAATTTCGGCTGGCACAGAAACAGCTTGTCAATGAAATCAAAAACATTCCATGCCGCACGGGTGACGCGCATCAAGCAGCTCAATGAGGTCTCTCCATATCCCCATAATGTAAATAAAGGCTGATGTTCTGCTTTGATACGGTCTTTGATAT
>JBKJYB010000440.1:0-3074 GCA_046716045.1 Nitrosospira sp. | reverse complement strand
TCCGTTGATAATGACGATGGCTCCACAGACGGTTCCGGAATTTCAGGCCATTCCTGGTATTCCAACGGCAATTCAAGCTTGACGTTCACCTTCGACGCGGGATTGCTTGGTGCGCTGCCCACCCATGCCGGTCTGGTATGGACCGACGTGGGATTCGCCAGTGGGACAAATGGCTTCGACAATGTCACCTTCGAAGCTTTCGATGCAGCGAATAATTCGCTTGGCGTTATAGGTCCGTCCGCACTGGGCGACGGATTGTTTGGAGGCCAAACGGCGGAGGATCGCTTCTTCGGTGTCACCAGCGCCAGTGGAATTGGCTCGATCCGCATTACTTCAGCGAATAGTACCGATTGGGAGATGGATCACCTCCAGTATGGACTTGCGCCATCCGCACCGGCCGCTGTTCCCGAGCCCGGTCTGCTTGCCCTTCTCGGAATTGGCCTTGTTGGAATCGGGATTATGCGGCGCCGTACATAAATAACCCCGGAACAAATCCTCCCGGAAACGCGCATCCCGGGTAATTAACCGGTTGTGTCTGTACCCTTGCACGTGGTAGCTGGCTTGGTCCACTAGAAATGGACCAAGCTGCCGGTGAGCCCGCAAGCCCTACTCTACCAGTACCCGAAAACCCTGTCCGGTGCCCGTACCTGTGCCAGCCTAAGCAGGCTTCACCTTATTATGCCTATGTCGCTTTACGAAAGGTGAGATTAATCCGATAACCACCCGTCAAAGGATGATGCCCTTCCTTGAGCGGCAGAACGCCGTGATAGCGCAACCTCGACGGCCCGCCCCATACCATGACGTCGCCATGCATCAATGGTATGCGTACCGGCCTGTCCTCCCGCCGCAAACCACCCCACAGAAAAACGGCCGGAATCCCCAGTGAAACAGAGACAATAGGCGCGTCAAAACCGCGCTCGTTCTTATCCTGATGCAACGACAGCCGCGCCCCCGGTTCGTAGCGATTGACCAGGCACGCGTCGGGCTCGAAATCCTCGAAACCCGCGCTCGCCGCGGCGTCTCGCGCCAGCTTCCGGAATACGTCCGGCATGTGCGGCCAGGGCTTGCCGCTTTCCGGGTCTATCGCATCATAGCGGTAGCCGGTGCGATCCGACACCCAGCCATAGGTGCCACAGTTGACCATCGCGACCGACATGCGGAAGCCACCGGGCGTAATCAGATGGCGAAACACCGCCTCGCCGGTAACCCCTTGCAGCGCCGCGAAGATGGCTGTTTCGTCCGGCAGCGCGAAGCCGTGCAGCACCACCGCGCCGGGGCATAATTGCTCGCGCCATGCTAGCTGTTGCTCCCTTTCTTCGAATTCGAACAGATCCGGTGTCATGCGTTCATCCCTTTCAGGTTGCATCGTGAAAAATGATACCTGCCGTGTGACGATGGCCCGAGCGCAGACGGCTCACGCGGGAAAAATCCCTGACTGGAATAATCGCTGGGACTTCTTTGACGAGTGCGTTCATACATGCGCCTCCTGCCGCCTCCTTCTGCAATAGCGTACGCTTGCGTTCCACACCCCAGCGATAGCCGGACAGCGCGCCATCGTTTCGTACTACGCGATGACACGGAATGGCAACCGCCAATGTATTCGTGGCACACGCCCGCGCCACCGCACGCACCGCCTTCGGTAACTCGATACGCTTCGCAATATCGATGTAGCTCGCGGTCTCACCCACCGGAATCTCGCGCAGCGCCTGCCATACGCGCTGCTGAAACGCGGTGCCGCGAATATCCAGCGACAGATCCAGACCGATGTCCGGCGCTTCGATAAAACCCACTACTTTAGCGACCAGCTGTTCGAAATCATCGTCGCCGCCAATCAGGTTAGCGTGGGGAAAGCTATCTTGCAGGTCGCGCGCGAGCTTGCCGGAATTATCTCCCAGGAGAATGGCGCAGATGCCCCGGTCGCTTTGTGCCACGAGTATCGATCCGAGTGAACATTCGCCAATGGCAAAACGGATTTCCACGTTGGCACCGCCGGCACGGTAGCGGGTTGGCGTCATGCCCAGGACCTTGTTCGATTTTTCGTAGAAACGGCTGCTGGAGTTGTAGCCGGCGTCGAAAATGGCATCGGTCACCGTGCCGCCGGTGCCACCATAGCCAAGTTCATTACGCACCCGCTTCTCGCGTTGCGCCGCCGCGTATTGTCTTGGCGTCAATCCGGTGACTTGCCTGAACACGCGATGAAAATGATAGGGGCTCACCCCTACGCGTTTTGCCAGATCTTCCAGGACTGGCGCGGTTTCCGATGCTTCGATGATGCGGCAGGCTTGGGTGACTTTGGCTGCATATTGCGCAACCAGTGAAGGCTGGTCCGGTTTGCAGCGCTTGCAAGGCCTGAAACCGGCCTTCTCGGCTTCTTCGCGCGTGGCGTAAAAATGGACGTTTTCCAGCCGCGCCAGGCGGGCCGCGCACGAAGGACGGCAATATACGCCCGTGGTTCTGACCGAATAATAAAAGCTGCCGTCAGCTTCGGCGTTACGCGCAACCACCGAGGCCCAGCGAGGGTCATTGACGGTACTGGCGGCGAGCTGCGCCTTTTTCGTTAATGTATTCATGATGTGCTCCTTCACGGTTTGCATGACGTTGGTAACGGGTTCTAATTTACCCGCGTCAGCAAACCATCGCACTCCGAGTCTTGCTTTCAAATCCGATTTCTGCTGACCGTCTCGTTGCGTTTCCATGAAACACCGGTGCGCAACCAGTTCGCTTCGGCCTATGAGAGCCTGCGCGCTCCTTCATGCAACATCCAAAACAACGCGATATCGCGCCTTGCCCGCCGCAAGATGCTCAATCGCATCATTGATCTTGCTCAGCGGAAAATGTTCGACCTGCGGCGCAATATTGTGACGCGCGGCAAAATCCAGCATGGCCGAGATTGCCGCTGGTCCGCCGGTTGGCGATCCTGAAATGCTTTTCTGGCTCATAATGAGGTCGAAAGCGGCAATTGGCATTGGCTCCAGCACCGCCCCCACGACGTGCATGCGGCCATTCGGTTTCAGCGTCTTGAGCAGCGCGGTCCAATTGAGCGGGGTGTTCACGGTGACAAGCAGAAGATCGAG
>JBKJYB010000439.1:0-5052 GCA_046716045.1 Nitrosospira sp. | reverse complement strand
GGGTTTCCGCATCGAAGGCGTAAAAAGTTTCCTGCTCGGAAGTCGTCAGATACACGCCTTCACGATTGCGCTGAATCTGTGCCACCGTCTGCCCAAGCGGGGAAAGGAGAAGAATTTCATCACTGGTGTCGGTATGATGCCATTGTACGCCACCAGAGAAACTATCTTTGCCGCTCGTCACCGAAACTCTGCCGATCAGCCTGAAAGGCGCTGACTTTGCCCCCGCGGCACCCGCCACTGGTTCAGTGACGATGGTATTTACAGCGGTACTCTTATGGACAAGGGTGGTGCAACCGGAAAAAAAAGGCAACACACATAAAATCAGACCCCACCATGGAACATCGCGCCGCTGATTAAAAAACGAAAGCAGCCGAAGCCTGGATTGCACCGGCGTTACACTACCATGACCCATCATCTGCACTACTTCATGAATTTCTTCATGGTACTGATCAACGTCTCGTTACCGGGATTATTTTTGAGTGAGGATTGCCAGATTTCCTTTGCTTCGTCCTTTATTCCCTGCACCCATAGAACTTCGCCCAGATGAGCGGCAATTTCCGGATCAGGGTTTATCCCGAATGCTTGCCTCAGATAACTGAGCCCCTGATTGATGTTGCCCATACGGTAATGCACCCAGCCGAGGCTATCCATGATATAGGCATCATTAGGGGAAAGCGCAATGGCTTTCTCGATGAGTTCCAACGCTTCCGGCAGGCGATCGCTATGTTCCGCCAGACCGTAACCCAGCGCGTTATAAGCGTGAGCGTGATCAGGCTTCAATTGAATGAGCTTGCGCAAATCCTGTTCCATGATATCGGATTTACCGATTTTTTCCGCTGCCAGCGCACGGTCATAGAGCAGGTCGACATGGTCCGGCAGTTTTTCCAGGCCGCTACTAAGCAACTGAAATGCTTTCTGATAGGCACCCGTCTCGCGCAACAATTGGGCTTCGGCGATTATCAACTGAGCACGTTGCTGATTATTCGTAGCCGGCAATTGCTGCAAGTGCTTGAGGGCCTCATCCGTTTTACCCTTCTTGGTCAATAGAACGGCATATCTTATTTGTGCCGGAATGTATTGACTTCCACTGGTTACAGAGCGATACCACTCCATCGCCGTATCAAAACGCTGAGTTTTCTCATGTATTCCACCGAGATAAAAGCGCACCATGCCTGGGTCCCTGTAATCCAGCTCCAGTGCTTTTTTAAAATTCGACTCGGCAATGTCATACTCGCGTAACTCCATGGATAGCAACCCCACTGCCAGGGCAACGTCGGCGTTACCGGGATTCTCCGCCAGCAATTTTTCGAACTGTTCGCGCGCTTTGCCATAATTTTTTTCGACCAGCAATAGCCGGGCATACGTTATGCGCGTATCGTTAGCCTTGGGGTAAGCCTTGAGATAATTTTCATAAAATTCCATTGCACTGGCATTGGAAGTTCGCGCCAATATCCGCCCTTGATAAATTGCCGCCATCTCCCACTCCGGGCGGAGTGCCAATGCTCGCTTCATCTCGGCCAGCGCAATATCAAAGTGGTTGGCAAACCACGCTGCCTGAGACACGGCGAAATGCGCTTCCGGTAGCTCGGGATAAGGTTGAGCGACCTGCCGTACCAATTCGAATGTCGCATTTTTATTGGAGTTTCGTACCAGCAGACTGTTCAATTGCATGAAAGCTTCGTCGATACTACCCCCCTCCGATGCCAGCAATTTCTCCAGATGAGGCCGGGCCTCATCCAGTCTGTCCGCATTCACCAACAGCGCCGCCATAGTCTGACGGGCGGTTACTGAATCCGGATCGAGTTCCACCCAGATTTTTGCTGCTTCAAGCGCGGGCGCGGCTTGACGTGAATGAAGCGCGATTTCCGTGGCCCGCTGGGCGACACGTGGATCGCGGGTGGTTCTCGCCAGCTTGAGATAAGTGCGGGTAGCGATTTCCTGATCACCGCGCTGCAGAGCTGTTTCACCCAGTAGAAAATCGAACAGAATGGGTGGGGTCAAATCCTGATTGGGTAATTTAGACCGTCCAGCTTCAGCTTGCTGCGCCGATTTGCTCGCGTTGACAGCGGTCTTGCCTGGAATCTGCGCACAGGCAGCGAAAAAAAACAGCGGCAGCAATGCGCCGGGAATTTTAAGATTCATGGAAAATTAAGACAGGGTCCGAAAATAAGGCTAATAAGGAACTATGGGGCGGAATTGACCTTCAGTACAGCCCACATATTAGGTATATTTTACACTTCTCACAAGTGGACGTCGCCAGGCAAGGATACTTGGGGCGAACATTTATAGCGCAGTCTTATAAATTCAAAGTTCCAAATGAGTATATTTACCGAGTGAATATATATAAAAGGCAGCTAATGTGGAAAGAAGCAATTGTTCGCAAATTCAGGTTTATAGTGACGATCTCATGACTGAACAAATCGCTTCCTTAACCATTTCCGCGCGCGGCTTATGCCGCCACTTCGGTGATCGTGTCGCTGTGCGTGAAATCAACCTGGAACTGAAGCACGGGGAGGTCTTGGGATTTCTCGGCCCCAATGGCGCAGGCAAGACCACTATCATGCGCATGCTCACCGGCAATCTTGCCCCAAGCGCCGGCAGCATTGAAATCTGTGGTATAGATTTGCTGGACAAGCCCCTTGATGCCAAGGCGCGTATCGGTTATCTGCCCGAATTACCCCCACTCTATCGGGAATTAACAGTGGATGAATACTTGCAGCTCGCCGCCAGGCTGCATCGGGTCAACAACGCAAGAATTCGTTTGGCGCTGGATAGGGTTATACAACGTTGCGGGCTGAACGATACAGGTAAACGTCTGATTGGCTCGCTATCAAAAGGGTATCAGCAGCGTGTAGGAATTGCCCAGGCTATTATTCATGATCCGGATGTAATCATCCTTGATGAACCAACAGTGGGGCTCGACCCTAACCAGATACGCGAAATCCGTACCCTCATCCGTGAACTGGGTACGGAGCGCAGCGTCATTCTCTCGACTCACGTCCTGCCGGAGGTTGAAAGCGTATGTGACCGGGTGCAGATCATGCATAAGGGAAGCACGGTATTCAGTGGCTCCGTCAGCGGACTAAGGCAGAAGGAAACCAGCCTGGAAGAAGTGTTCAGGCGATTTACCATGGACTAGTCTAAAAATTCCGAGAACTTTTGATTATTATCCTGAATCCGAAAGTTGCCTCCATTTTCAGTTCATTTTCAACCCAGATAATCCATTAGGACGCGAGATGATGGCGAGGCAGGTTGCGAGACAGTTTTGCCGGTTGGGAGAAGTCCATAGCCTGGTCTATGGACGCCGCGCCAGTGGTAAAAACGGCGGCGAAAATGGACGCAAACTGGCCGCCAGCACTCGCGTAGGCTCGGAGAGCCGCCTAATGGGTTATCCGGGTTTAACTCATTTTTCAGCTTGACGACATGACCCGCAATAATTTGTTGCATCACTTGACCTTAACCTTATGGATAAGTCCGGTACAACTGCCGGGCTCAAAATTATGATTCTCACCATTGCCTGGAAAGAATTAAGAATTTTGTTTGGCTCGCCGCTGGCCTGGATATTACTTGCGCTAGTGCAATTAGTGCTAACCTGGATTTTTCTGGCGCATCTCGATACGTTTCTGCAAATTCAACCGCAGCTGCTGAACATCGCCAACCCGCCAGGCGCGACGGAAACCATTATTGCGCCGGTATTCGCAATGGCTGCGGTAGTGCTGCTTATGATCACCCCCCTTTTAACCGCGCGCCTTATTGCCGAAGAGCGCCGTAATCACACCCTGACTTTCCTCATTTCCGCACCTATTTCGATGACCGGCATCGTTCTGGGAAAATTTCTCAGCCTGATGATTTTCTTTTCCGCTGTGATTGCATTGGTCGCCGCGTTGTCGATGTCTCTGCTGGCGGGGGGTACGCTGGATTTCGGCTTGTTGCTGAGCAATGTCGCTGGTCTATTCCTGATAACGGCTTGTTTCGCCTCTCTCGGGCTTTATTTCTCCTGTCTCAGCGCCCATCCGGCGATTGCGGCTGCAGGTACTCTAGGCACACTGCTGTTGTTATGGGTATTGGACATTACCGCAGGGGACGGCAAGGACGGTATTACACGGGATTTCTCCCTACTCGGGCATTATGAAAATTTCAATCGCGGCATCATCGATACTTTCGATCTTGCATACTTCTCCCTGTTCATCCTTGTCTTTCTGGTGCTGTCCGTTCGCCGGCTGGATGGGGAACGGCTACGCGGTTAACCTGCGCCGTCGTGTGAATAAACCTAAATCTGCCCTCGTAGCGAAGCCATCAAAAAAGTGGGTCAAGTGGAACAAAAAGTCATTACAAGTCATGGTACCGAGCTGCAAAATGAGTGGAAAATGAGCCGAAAAATGAGTGGTCAACTGCCGGATTCAGGTTAATGACCACGGTCACTAACCAACGTCGTCTACATTGGCTGGTGCAAAACAGCGTGTTTGTAGTGCTACTGATATCGTTGGCCGGGTTGCTAGGCTATCTTGCGCGGGAAACTCGTATTCAGTGGGATATCAGCCAGAATGGACGCAACAGCTTAAGCCAGGCAAGCGTGGAAGTACTAAAAGAACTTAACGGCCCGCTTAGCGTCACGGTCTACGCCACGGCTCAAGACGCGCAATTGGGGAATATTCGCAAGATCATCAGTGAATTCCTCTCGCGTTATCAGCGTGTCAAATCCGATATCACCGTCACATTCATCGATCCCGTCGAGCAGCCGAAACTCACGCAGGAAGCGGGCGTCCAGGTCAATGGGGAAGTGGTAGTAACGTTCAATGGCAGACGCGAACACCTCACCACAGTCAACGAACAGGCGCTCACCAATCTGCTGATGCGGCTGGCGCGTTCCGGAGAAAAACTGGTGATGACACTTACCGGCCATGGCGAGCGCAAGTTGGACGGTATCGCCGGTCATGACCTGGGAGAATTTGGCAAACACTTGACGGTCAAGGGGTTCAAGACTGGGACGCTCAATCTTTCTATTGACCACGATGTACCGGCTAACGCGAGCATTCTCGTTATCGCCTCGCC
>JBKJYB010000438.1:0-6283 GCA_046716045.1 Nitrosospira sp. | reverse complement strand
ACGAAGAATTATTCGGGCCGGTGGCTGCGGTGATACGCGCCACTGATGAAGAAGAGGCCGTTCACATTGCCAACGATACCCGTTTCGGTCTTGGTTCCAGCATCTGGAGCCGTGATACGGAATACGCAGAGAAAATCGCGCGGCAAATTCAGGCTGGTTGCACCTTTATCAATGGCATGGTTCGATCCGATCCGCGTCTGCCCTTTGGCGGAACCAAGGCTTCCGGTTTTGGCAGGGAACTGTCGTATCATGGCATTCGAGAGTTCGCTAATATCAAAACGGTCTGGATCCGGTAAAGCTTCCGTGAAGCCGGTCGTCCGCCAGTGTGGGCGGCAACAGCGGCTTTTAGCCGAATTGAAGGATTTCTGTCAGCTCCCCTCCATGGAGGGCTTGTTCAGAGGCTTCTTAGCCCGGATGTTTCATAAATTCGCGTGATGATTGCGCAGGATTTTGTTTTGTATGGAGATTTTGTAAAAGAGTGGTGTAGTTATTCATACGCCCGACGGAACAAAATTTCCATACAAAACAAAAGACCAGCGAGGACGCGCGTCAATTTATGAAACATCCGGGTTAGACCACTCCCTGGCCCATCATCGCGTCGGCCACCTTAACGAAGCCAGCTACATTGGCGCCGTCGACATAACTGACGCTACCGTCTTTGCGTTGACCGTATTTCAGACAGGATCTGTGGATGGCCTGCATGATCTCAAGCAATCGGGCATCCACCTCTTCGCGAGGCCAGGAAAGGCGCATGGCGTTCTGGCTCATTTCCAGGCCGGAGGTTGCCACTCCGCCCGCGTTACTGGCCTTACCGGGGGCGAACAGCACCTTGCTGTGCTCAAAGCGTTTCACGGCCTCCGCCGTGGAGGGCATATTGGCGCCCTCGGCGACACAGATTACGCCATTCTTGATCAAAGTTGCCGCATCTTCCTCATTCAGTTCATTCTGTGTGGCGCATGGCAAAGCGACGTCTACCGGGACATGCCACGGACGCATGCCAGGAATAAATGTGGCTTTCGCGCATTCGGCGTAGCTGCTGATTCGATCATAACGAAGATTTTTGCATTCCATCAACTCATTCAGTTTTTCAACGGTGAAGCCTTCTTCATCAACCACTGTGCCGCTGGAGTCGGATACGGTGATTACTTTGGCGCCAAGCGCCATGGCTTTTTCCACGGCATATTGCGCGACGTTCCCCGAGCCCGAGACGGAAACCCGTAAGCCGTCGAGCGAGCGGCCGGATTGCTTGAGCATTTCCTCGGCAAAATATACTGTACCGTAACCGGTGGCTTCCGGGCGTATCAGAGATCCGCCGAAACTCAGACCCTTGCCCGTGAAAACGCAGTCGGCGCGGTTGGACAGCTTTTTCATCATACCCGCCATGAAGCCAACTTCCCGCCCGCCAACCCCTATATCGCCAGCCGGTACATCCGTGTCGGAGCCGATATGGCGAAACAATTCGCTCATATAAGCCTGACAGAAGCGCATAATCTCCCCCTGACTTCGACCTTTGGGGTCGAAATTCGAGCCGCCTTTGCCGCCACCCATCGGTAGCGTAGTCAGAGCGTTTTTGAAAGTCTGCTCGAACGCCAGAAATTTGAGGATGGAAAGATTCACTGAAGGATGAAAGCGAGTGCCTCCCTTGTAAGGGCCAATGGATGAACTGTGCTGGATTCTGTAACCACGGTTAACATTCACCTCTCCCTTATCATCCACCCAGGCGACCCGGAAAATGATTATTCGCTCCGGCTCTATAAGGCGATCCAGAAGGCCGTGTTCGGCATAACGGGGGTGCTCGGTGATAAAGGGCCAGAGGCTCTCCATGACTTCGGCAACCGCCTGCAGATATTCGGGCTGACCTGGATTATGTTCGGCTATGTAGGCGCAGAATTCTTGAAAGCTTTGGTATTTCATTGTGATCTCCCCTTTTGTCCCTTTGTACAAAACCATTCTATCAAGGTACGTATTCCGCCAAATTATTTGCAGAGTCGCACTGTATTGCCTGCTGCATCAGTCGGGCTCATCGTCTTTTTTTTCGTCATCTTTTTTTCGCGGCCTGGTCCACCAGATGATGATAAACAGTAGCGACAGCGCTACGCCCGCTTCCAGCAGTAATATCCACATAGGGTCTAGCATGATGTATATTTGTCAAATGCAACTTTAACCAAATTTCAATGAAAAACCAATTAAGTTTTCTCGCCGTCGCCTGGTTGCTGTTGCTCAATGCCTGTACGACCGTGCCCACGAGCGCTCCCGTCGTTTCGGAAAAACCGGCTGCGTCCACGGTTCCGCCCGTCGCCGCACCTTCCATGACCGTGCTCAAGCCGGCCAACTGGAACGCGCTGACGGGCTGGACGGATGACGATATTCTGCCCGCATGGGACGCATTCCTTCGAAGCTGCGCCGTCCTGAAAAATCAGCCGCTATGGCAGGAAACCTGTATGCAGGCTGATACCATACGGGGGCAGGATAGCGCCACGCTACGGCAATTCTTCGAGAGCCGTTTTGTGCCACACCAGGTATTGAATTCCGATGGCAGCGGTGACGGCTTGATCACGGGCTATTATGAACCCTTATTGAAGGGCAGCCGCAAGCAATCGAAGCGTTACCGTTTTCCACTTTATACCACGCCCGATGAGCTTCTCGTGGTCGATTTAAGCGAGGTTTATCCCGAGCTCAAGAATATGCGGTTGCGCGGACGTTTGCAAGGACGCAAGGTAGTACCGTACTACAGCCGCTCCGAAATAGAGAGAAACCCGGCGCCCCTGCAGGGGAAGGAGCTTTTATGGGTGGATGATGCGATTGATTTATTCTTCCTGCAGATCCAGGGATCGGGCCGGGTAGCGCTTGAGAATGGCGAGATCGTGCGCATCGGTTATTCCGAGCAAAATGGCCATCCCTATAAATCCGTTGGACGGTTGCTGGTGGAGCGCGGGGAATTGCCCCTGGAGAAAGCTTCCATGCAGGGAATCAAGGCGTGGGGCCAGAAAAATCCAGTCAGATTGAATGAGTTGTTATATCAGAATTCGAGCTTTGTTTTTTTCCGGGAGTTACCCGCCGGAGTGCCAGGGCCTCTCGGTTCGCTCGGCGTACCCCTGACCGCGGGCAGGAGTCTTGCTATCGACCCTCGCGCAGTCCCCCAGGGTGCGCCGGTGTTTCTTGCCACGACCTGGCCAAACACTGATAAGCGGCTTCAACGACTGATGGTGGCGCAGGATACCGGTGGCGCCATCAAGGGAAGCGTACGTGCCGATTTCTTCTGGGGCTTCGGCCCGGAGGCCGGAAATCAGGCGGGGAAGATGAGACAGAGCGGCAAGATGTGGGTGCTAATGCCCGCTGGCTATATGCCGCAAGCCCAGGTTCGTTAGAATATGTTGACAAGTTCTCGGCTGGATTGTCCGCAGGTTCATACGTTTGTCATTTTATGGTTGTTGTCCCGCTTAATTTCTTCTCGATAACTTCAGCGGTTATCATTCCCGGTATGATCGAGCCATCGGCAAAGACCAACGTCGGGGTACCATTTATACCGTTTTTCTTTCCCGCCTGAAGAAGTGTCTCGATAGGCGTATCGCAGTCCTTTCCGGTTGGAGCAATACCTTTCAGCATGAAATCATCCCACGCCTTGAGGCGGTCCGCGGAACACCATATCGCCGTGGCGGTGGGTAACGAACCGTTAAGCACTGGATAAAGCAGCGTGTAAATCGTCACATCGGTAACCTTGGTCAGTTCTTTTTCCAGGTGCTTGCAATAAGGGCAATTCGGATCGGAAAAGACTGCCAGCTTGCGCTTCCCATTGCCTTTGACTACCTTAATCGCATGCTGAAGCGGAAGGGAATCGATACTTACCCGCCGGGCATCCTTGATCTGTTGCAAGCGTTCGCTGGTCAGGCTCTGCCTGGTTTGGGGGTCAACCACGTGACCAAAGAAGAAGTAGGCCGCTTTTTCGTCCGTATAGAGTAGCTCGCCCCCAACCACAACTTCATATAATCCGAGATAAGGGGTTTTTTTTACGCTTTCAATTTTCTCGCCGGGAAAATGTGTCACGAGTGCCTTTTTTACGGCGGCTTCATCGGCAAAAGCCGCGCCAGAAAGGAGCCATAGCAATAAGGCGGGAAAAATGAGGTTCAAACGCATGATATGGGTTACTCCAGTTCTAAGTAAGTATTGCGGCGTCTGGCCGTGCTTGTTGTCAAATTCTGGAATCTGCCGGTTCAACTCAACGCATGCTGCATCAACCGGTCTTTCAGCAGGGGTAGCCGGTTGGTGATTTCCAGCCCCAAGTTACGCCAGCGAACGAGCGTCGGGTTAGTGTTGTTGAATAATTTCTGCAGACCATCGGTGGTCAGTTCCATTGCCAGAATGTCTTCCTTGCGTGCACGCTCGTAGCGGCGCAGCAACAAATAATCGCCACAATCTGGTTCCAACCCGCGCGCAACGATAGTTGCGGCCAGTTCGCGTGCATCACGCAACCCCAGATTAACACCTTGCCCGGCAAGAGGGTGGATGCCGTGGGCAGCATCGCCGATGAGGGCAAGACGCGGCTGCACCAGTTTCTTCACATGCACGAAATTCAGCGGAAAAGCGGCAGGCCGCGTAACAAGCCGCAACTCACCTAACGCACGGCAGGACGCCTGGGTAACCTGGTGGCACAATTCCGTTTCAGATAAATCGAGCAACGCGTGAGCCCGTTCTTCATTTGCCGACCATACCATGGATACCAGCGTCTCCGGCAATGGCAGCAGCGCCAGCACGCCATCCCGCCGGAACCACTGGTGAGCGACATTACGGTGGTTTTGCTCCGCGTTGAAATTGGCCACCACCCCTATTTGTTGATAGGAATGCCGCATGACCCCAATCTCCGCCTGTTCCCGCACCCAGGAATTCAAGCCATCCGCGCCAACAATCAATGCCGCTTGCAGCACGTTGCCATCCGCCAGATGTAAATCGGCGTGAGACTCGTTCCAGGTTATCGAGGCGCATTCGGCGGGGCAGAATATCTTGACATGTTTTTTCTGGCGCTTGAGCGCATTCCACACAGCGGCCTGGAGCTGGCGATTTTCCACAATGAAAGCCAGTTCCGTCAATCCGATATCATAGGCGCTGAAATCAAGACGTGCGGCGCTATCATCGCCGAATACCGCCATTTTATAAACCGGCGTAATCCGGTCCTCGTCGAGCGCTTGCCACACGCCAAAGTTTTGCAGAAATTTGGCGCTCCCAGGACTCATTGCATAAACTCTGCTGTCCCAGCTGTCGTCAGCGGGAAGAGAAGCAGGCAGACGCGACTCCACCAATGCTATTTTGAGACCGCTATCCTTGAGCGCAAGCGCCAAGCTTGCCCCAACCAGTCCGCCGCCAACGATCACGACATCGAATTTCATGAGGGCATTATACAGGCGGTTTTAACAGCCGGGCTACGGTATGTAACTTTCGAAAATTTGATTCAACAGAAGTGACGGACTCTTTATACCGGATTGAATCCGGAGGCTCGCTGGAATCAGTCCTTTAGAACTTTCCTGGCTTCCCTGAAGTCCTATGTAAACCTCTCGCAAACCCTTGTAAATCTTGACAGAGTAGGTCTCTGAAGGCACAATGCCATCCCCTTGGGTACTTGCATGTGGCGAATTAGCTCAGTGGTTAGAGCAGCGGAATCATAATCCGTTGGTCCCCAGTTCGAATCTGGGATTCGCTACCAATAAATCAATTAGTTAAGCATAATATTACGAGTTGGTTTCTTCTCTGTGGGACAGGAGTGGGGCATTGAGCTGGTATTGTTCCATGCTCCATTTGGGTAATGGTATCAAGCGGGTACCGATGGATACCTTAGTCCTACCCCCTAGCTGCCGACAAAGCCCCCGAGTCTCTTTCCTTTAGAAAAAGCCTTTTATCCTGATCCATTAATTTATTTCACGACACCATTTATCTTGTATCTTCCCTGAAAGTTGAATAGTGCCAGATAGAGCATTAGGCAAGGATCAGCTATGTATGGAACCGAACAGACCGGGGGCCGAGAGAAATCGTATGCTGTGAACTTCTCAATCTCCAAAGGAGAAACTCATGAAAACAATTAAATTTCTGGCAAGTGTGTTTATGATCGGGGCGTTTTTGACGCCTATTGCGAGCTTTTCCGCAGATAAAGACTCAGATTCAAGTGTAGGCGAATTTGTTAAGGATTCGGTAATCACCAGCAAGATCAAAACCAAGCTGGCCACCGAAAAGGATGTCAGCGCGATGCATATCACGGTTGATACAGATAAGAATGGTGTAGTGGTGCTGGGCGGCA
>JBKJYB010000437.1:0-11338 GCA_046716045.1 Nitrosospira sp. | reverse complement strand
GCTAGTACCGGCCAAGCGGATCAGGACCGGACCCCTCGTGAGTCTTCCTTTTATCACGGTCAACGAGGCCCCCTGCGCCAGACTTCGTTCCCTGTTTTTCATTCGAGCTGTCCGGTTTTTTCTTGGCAGCCTCGCCTTTGTGAGGTTCACCCTTTTTAATGACGCCATATTCCTGGCCAGTCGGAGTTTTGCCCGGCTTATATTGCCCGGCTCCGGATTGCCCAGTTGGAGGGCTATCCATTAGCCCGGTCTGAGCATGAGCTGAACCGTATATAAAAAGAATCAATATCAAACCCAACGCGCTGAAACCTGATTGGGTAATGAGCTGCCAAGAGCGCGGCGCTTCATTTCTAACTGTTGCAGGATAATTCATGGTGAGGTTCCTTTCATCTGTTCAGCAATGGTGCTGTGTAAGAATAATACAAAGCATTTCCCGCCCCTTCAGTGCGCTACCGCACGAGACCGGAACACGAATTCGCGGAGTTACATGAAACTCATGAAGCTTGGCGAGGACAGATTTTGACGATTTTGAAGGCCAATAGCTGCTCTATTGGCCTATATGAGCCGAAAGCGGCGAAATATGAACCGGCCCGATGTTTGCATCCGGGCTTTTGCAGCCGATTTCCTTTAAGTTCGGCAGGCTGCTAGGGTGACGTTGCCTCTGGTTTTTTGTCGCATTTGATTTCCCAAACAAGGCGTGAGGATGTGACTCCGCCAGTCGGACCCATCGTTGGACGCACCTCTTCAGAGATCAGTGTATATCCCGTCATACAAAGATTTCTGGCATCGATGTCCATGTATCTGATGGCCTGCTCTCTTGATCCCGACTCTCCGTCATATAAACTTGTAATGGAGTAAATCCTTGAACCGTCGTCGGCCATAGTGGGTGTGCGGTCAGCCAGCATCGAACTACAGCCTCCAAGAAACAAAACGGGGAGTGCCAGTAAAGCAATTTTCATGGTTTAAATTTTGTTGATTGCAAAAAAATATCTGGCAGCGGCTGCATTATCTTTTCAGGCTAAAACCTTGTCACTCAATTTATTTCCGGGATCGGAATATAGAGTTCGATCGTACCAGGATTTAATCATTTCAAGAGGGGGGACTTCGAAGTATCCTGAATAAATGCCCCATGGTCAATCACGCACTTCGCCGGTTTAAGATTGCGCCGGGCAGTCTATCCTTGCTTGAGCAATGCGTTTACTTTTATATGCCTATGAACTATTTTCGGTTTGACATATGCAGGATGCTTAAGCGTGGCGTAGCCCCTCAACATCCACAATACGACACATCAAACCATGACTGGGAATCGGCACGATTGCAGTTTGCTGAGGGGGTGAAAATAACCCAATGATGGGTTACTACGCTCCACCCATCTACTGAAAACCGTACAGAAGCACCCTTTTTTATGTCTGCTGCCTCACAAATTCTTGCCACGCAGCAACCGCTGCTTCAAAATCATTGATTGAAATTCTGACTGCTTCTCCAGGTTCCTCTGCATAATCTTCCTCGATTTCGGCATGATCAGGAAACAAGCGAAGCCAATAAGCGTTTCCTATTCGTTCCCATGAGGAAATCTGCCCTGATTTAACTTCCCTGGTTTTCTGCAACAACTCTTCCGCCCATTGTGCATTTTTTTGTATGTCAATGGTAAGGTAAGCGATTATGAGATCATGAGCCGGATTGTCCCGGAGACGGCCCCGCCAGGCAAAGCTATTGCCACTCATTGACGTATGGGAAATGCTGTGTTGATTTTGTTGTTTCCCGGCGCGGCAAAGCCAATCAAGAAAAACTCTTCGTTGTTCCCGCAATAGCCTGACAGCTCCTCCTTCGTAACGTAGGTGGGCCGGTTTTTGCCACATTTCACCCAGCTTGGAGAGCCTTCCGGGCAACTGCGATCCGGATGCGCCGATGCATAGGAAATGGAATTGAGAACCTGCCCAGTTGAGCAGTTGTCGGGAAACATCGAGGAAAATTTACTTCTATTGGGATTATTATTATGTGACCATCTGCCGGTATATATTCCCGCTGAATTGGGTGAATCTTGTACCGTAAAATCCCTGACCGCCGCCGGGTTGACGCCGCCGGGACGCGAATGAAAACCTTTCGGACGGCCGTCTGTCCATTCCCCGCAAAAAACATGCTTCTGATTCATTTGCAAGCCGTTGTCAAGGGTAACCCAATGAGGTAAGGTCGAACAATTCACCTCAGCTAACGCATAAAGCGGGAACAAAAAGGGCGCGAACAGGTATGCGAGAAAAATTGCCGTTCGCGCTTTATACATTGCTTCTCCTTCCTCAACGGTAAAACTGATATCGGTGCAACGGATGTGTAGACTAGCACAGCATCGCGGCGGGAGAGTGTGGTTCTCCTGGCCGGTGGCCGAAATGCAAGTTTGCTGACTTGAAATCCACTCCGGTGATTCAAAAGATCATATCAGGCGGACAGACTAGCGCTGACCGTGCCGCACTCGATTGGCGCCATAGCCCACAACATCCCGCACGGCGGCTGGTGTTCAGCTGGGCGGCGCGCGGAAGACGGGATAATTCCTGAGCAATATTGCTTGCGGGAGACGCCGAGGCGCAATTACCAGCAGCGCACAAAATGGAACGTGCGCGACAGCGATGCCACGCTGATGCTGCGAGTAGATGAGGCGACAAGCGGATTCCGAATTCGGCCTATCCGAGAATACTGCTCAACGCGGACTCAACCCATCCGAAGCCCACCATCTCCTGCTCAAGGCGCAAGTCCTTCCTGATTCGGTTATCGCGCAGGTCATCGAACAACGCCCGCTCTGTGGCGTTGAGTCTGGGTAAGTCGTGCAGCACCTGACTATCCTCTTGCCCCCAGGAAGCCTCGTGAGCCATCAAGGTAGCTCGGTCCATCAGGAACGATTCAACGTGGCCAAAGCGACTGCGGAGCCGGTCGAGGATCGCCAAGCCGTGGGTGTCGATGTCGCCCCAGTAGTGGACCGTGCAGCGACGCAGCCACTGCGCATCGGCCAGCGCATCCCAGCCGTAGCCAGCGCCGAAGATGACGATGCTGCCTTCGACCGCAGGAAAGGCGAGAAAGTTGGTTTCGTTCTCGGTGATAAACACCCGTTGGACAGATACACTGAGGGCGGCAAAGCTAGGGGCATCCAGTGCGATGTCCAGTTGTGGGATGCCGGGCAGGACGGCCAATTTGTCATCGAGCACGCGAAATCGAATTCGACTCGGTTTGTCACGAAAGCCATAACGCGCCGCAAACTGCGCAGTGCCCGTACAGGCCATTTCGATGGCCTCTGGAGCCAGGGTCAAATTCAGCAATTCCACCAGCACGCCACGGTAGGCTTCGATGAACTTGCTGTGCACGCCAGGAATATCCACCTGCCGCAGGTAGATGCCTGGGCGGGGGTGGTTCTGCATCCAGGTCACGATGTTCAGCAAGCGTTCCCACTGATCGGCCAACTCCAATGCCCACAGAGACCGCTTGGCCAACCAGTCCGAAAGGGCTGGCTGACGCTTTTGCGCCAAATCAAGCATTGCCCGGAATCGTGTCGCTTCCCGCGTCTTTCCGATCCATGCGAACGCATTATCAAGACTGTCGATCCAGACCGTCTGCGGAACCGCGTTGCTTCCGAATACGCGATGAGTGAACTCCCGCATCTCGATGCGACAGCGCGGTGCCGTCCGCAACTCTGCAATCCAGGTGCGGACGTCATCGAAGCGGTTTGTCATTTCGGACGAGGTCGGTCCTTTCAGGACGAGGCGCCTCGGGAATATCTCTTCGCCGGTAGCAAGGGCCGCCAGCAACTCGCCCCGATCCCATTGCTTTTGAACCTGCGCACGCAGGTCGTTCGGGCGAGTCCAGTTCATCCTGCCAGCCTCGCTTTCTCCTCTCGGTACGCCTCGATGGACAGGTTGCGCAGTTTGGATGTGCGTCCCTGCTCATTGTGAACAAAGCCGACGCTGGACACGAATGGTTCGATGATGTGAATCTTCTGCAGCGGCGTAACGATGAGAAGCTGAAGATTGAGCTGAGCAAACAGGCGCAAGCCGTATTGCGCGGATTCGTCCGACCCGCGACTGAAAGCCTCATCAATGACCACGAAGCGGAAGGAGCGCGAGCGCACAGCACCCCACTCCAGCCCGAATTGATACGCGAGACTCGCAGCCAGGATCGTGTAGGCGAGCTTCTCCTTCTGGCCGCCGGATTTCCCCCCCGAATCCGAGTAGTGCTCGTGTTCGGTATCGTCCTCGCGCCAGCGTTCGCTGGCCGCAAAGGCGAACCAGTTACGCACATCGGTAACCTTGGCTGTCCAACGCCTGTCCTGTTCGGAGAGCCCATCGCGACCCCGGAATCTGTCGATGATGGCTTTGACCTGTAGAAATTTGACTTCCGAGTACTGGGCGTTTTCAGAGCCTGTCAGCGAGCCCTCCGTGCATGCACGGAGCTCGGCTTGGAAGTCGCGGATATCGGCGTCCAGGCTGAGTTGAGTACCAAGGACGATGTAGCGCCCCGGATTGTAGTCGATCTTGGTCAGCGATTCATTGATGCGCCCGATCCGTTCCTTGATGGTCTCGCGCTCACGGGCCAGCTGGGCGTTGAAGTTGGCAATCTCGTTGATCGTATTGACGTTCAACAGTTCCTTGAACCGGGCCTCGAAACGGGGCAGATCATCTCGACCAAGCTTGTCCAGAAGGTTTTGATACTCGAAGTCCGCCTCGATGCTGGCGTCAAACTCGGCTGTCTCCAGCCTGAATTGCTCCTTGAACGCCATCATCGTCTGTATGATCTTGTCGCGCAGGCGCTTGAGCTTCAGGTCATCAGCATCAATTCTCGCCTGCAGCCAAGTGCGTACATCCTGCTCCCGGTTGTCGCAAGATTCCACGGTCAACTGATGTTCACCGAGTGCCTCGGCACACATTGTTTCCAGTCTGTCGGCCGGTACATCTGCTGCGGCGGTAGCATCAATCGCGGCCTGCGTTTGGAAGTGCAAACCTTCCGCATCAATCTTCTTCTGTTCTGTCTTGGACCGTTTGTCCTTTTGCGTCTCCAGATCGGATTCCGTCTTTCCAAGTTCTTCGCCGGCCTCCTTCAGCCTCTGGCTGAGTTGCTTCAAGAGGTCAGACGCTGACTCGAGTCGCTGAAGTTCCTCAGTCAGCGCGGCGATCTCGGTCACCACAGAGGGCCAATCCAGCTCCTGAAAATCCGTGAACTCTTCAAGCCGCGTCAGAGCATCCAGGCGAGCCTCCAGCCCTTTTCGCTCGGACTGAACTTTGCCGATGAGACTCGCGACTTCGCCCGACCGGGCTTCCAACTGACGAGACTTCGCTTCCAGCGTGGCGATCTTGGCTGTATTCGTCCAGCCGAGCACGTAGCGGCTACGGTCAGAAATGACGTATCGATCGTCTTTCTCGTGGCGTCCGCTAGGGTCCTTGAGCTGGCCTGCGCGAGTGATGGCTCGTGTTTCGCGCCGGAACTGTTCCTGCGTCGCACAGCACGCCACATCGAAACGGTGAGCCAACTCGCGTTCCAGCCAGTCGTAGAATGGCGAATCCGATTTGATCGACAGCTTACGAACTAACGAGTCACGGTGTAGATCGGGTGACTCACCACGCCTGACCTGGCGGACGTGGAAATACACCAGCCTGCCTCTGAGATTGCTGCGATCCACCCACTCGGCCACTTCCTTATAATGGACATCGGGTATCAGCAAAGACAAACCAAAGCCGCGAAGCAGGCGTTCGGTCGCACCTTCCCAATCGCGTTCCTCCTCGCGTACCTGGAGCAATTCACCAGCGAAGGGCGTCTCGTCCTCGGCGAGTCCCAGTTCATGGCACAGGGCTATGCGGATTTTGATCTGGTGATCATCAATGTTGCTTCGCCGGGCTCTCAGACTGTCGATCTCGGCTTGCAGCGCATCGTGTTCGAGCTTGCTTTGGCGAAGGCTTACGCCGTGCTCCGTCAGGGTATTTTGTAGATCGGCATCACGACCGCGCAGCTCATCGCGCAATATGGCAAAGCGCCCTCGTTGCGACAGGAACGCCGATTCGTCTGCGGCCGCTGATTCCCCAATGTTTTCCGCCAACCCCGCGTAGCGCCGGGCTTTGGCCTGTCGCGCGTCGCGCAAGACTTCCTTCTTCTTGATGTCCGCTGCCAGCCGTTCCAAGCGGTCACCGCCGTTGTCGGCGACCGCCCGTTTGAGCTCATCGACCTGAGTCCGTTGCTCATCCCGGCGCTCCTCCACCCGCCTGACCTGAACATCCAGCCTTTCCCATTCGTCGCGCAAGTTGACGATGCGTTTGTCCAGCAATACCAGCTTCAATCCGGCGAAGTAGGGGCGTAGCAGTTCACGGCATTGACGCAGATCATCGACCTCCCCGGCCAAGGCACTGTGCCGTTGACAATCCGCCACCAATGGATTCAGCATCTCCACTTGGCGTTTGGCCTTCAGCACGGCTTCATGCGCGCGATTGAGATCATCGAAATGCGCAATCAAAGCGTTGATGCGGGGCGCCACGTCGAAAGGCTCCAGCATGTGGCTGCGCACGAAGCCGGTGAGGTTGCCAACCGACTTCATTGACACCGTCTGGTGGAACAATTCCAGCGCCTGTTCGTTTTCGATGCCGAAGCGACGCCGAAACCAGGCGCCGTACTTCGGAAAGCTGTCTTCGATCTCCGCGCCCAGACCTCGCAGCTTCTTGCGCAATTGCGTGATATCCGTACCGAAGCGGGCAAAGTCAGCGGCAATCGACAGCTCGCGTTCAGCGCCTACGAAGAAGCGTGCGGGCTGGCCCTGCATCTCTTTCATCCAGAACACCTGGGCCAGTGTGATGGTCTGGTCATAGCCCGCGTTGTGGAAAATGCCCAAGATCACGGAATAGTTGTTGTGATCACGCAGGCTCACGGGCTTGGCCGTGCCCGTGACCTCGTTGCGCTCGGATTTGTAATGCCCGAGCACATAGGACCGCAGCGTGCGTTCCTTGCTATCCGCGCCAGCGGCCTTGTTGTAGGCAATGCGGTTCGCGGGTACCAGCAGCGTGGTCACGGCATCCACCAGCGTCGATTTGCCTGAACCGATGTCGCCGGTGAGCAACCCGTTCATGCCATCGAGTTGCAGCGCCCAGACACGGCCATCGAAAGTACCCCAGTTGAATACTTCCAGCCGTTTGAGGCGAAAGCCCGACAATACGTCGTCGGCCACAAAATCCAGGCCCAATGGCTGTGGCTCATTCATTGTCCGCACCTCCCGGCCCTGCGCCGAGTTGAGATTGATAAGCGGCCAGCCGCGCATCGAAATCTGCTAGCCACTGCGCATCGACAAAAGCCTTAAGAATGCGCCGCACCTCGAAGGCGGTGGCTGCACCGCTACCAGCAAGAGATTTCATCCGGCGCAGGAAACCCAGTTCCACAATTTTGTTCAGTTGTGTCTCGATCTGGTCGATCAGCTTGGCCTCGTTGCTGCTGTCTGGCAGGAACACGCGGACCAGCTCAACAATCTCGTCACGCGACAGCACCAAGCGTGTATCTCCGCCGCTGGCGTCGAACTCTGCGAGCTTTTTACGCAGCAGTGCCAGCAACAGGCTCACCGGAAAGGACAGTGGCCGCCGCGCCACCAAGCGCGGCAGCTTAAGCGTGGAATCATCATCGCTGTCAGGCTTTGAGCGCAGAAACGCGTAACCCTCAGCCTCATCCAGCACTAGCTCCAGGCCCAATACCGACACATAGTCACGAACTCGGGGCTGCAACTGGATCAGCGCATTCCATTGGTTCGCATCGCTTTCTTGGTACAGGACGCCCTTGAGCAAGCTGATCACCAGGGCGGAAAGATCGGGGCTAGGCATTGCCGCTAATTCTTGTTCTTCCATCCTCATCTCACAAAGATCACGCGCGGCAGGCGGGCGCGTCTTGCCGTCATTTCTCTGGGGGCAGTCGCTTCCTGGGTGGCGCCTTGCCAGGCAATGATCTCGATAGTGTCCTCATCCACAACGGTCTTGAACGCTTCACTGCCCAGTTGCAGATAGGTTACCAGTTCCGCCAGGCCCTGTTGCAAGGGCTGTATATCGGTCAGCTCGCGCAGCGTGACCTGTGTCCGCTCCTGCAGGGTATGGCGGATGTGGCGGACGAGTCGTGCCTTGTCGATAACCACTTGCAGATAGAGTGCGGCTGCATCAACTTCCGGCTCGCCGCTCTCCAGCTCGATGTCGGCGATTAAAGGTCTCGTAGCCGGGGTATGAAGCGGACGTTCCATCGGCAACTCGATGTCAGCGGCGGTTTGCGCGATGCTCATCACGTCACCTGCTGGAGGCGCGCCGCGCAATGCCACGGCCTTGGCTTCGATGCCATGCAGGATGTCCATGATGCGCCGGTTCTCCAGCCAGACCTGGTCATCCAGGAAGCGGCGCAATTGCTGCGAAAGTTGCGCTACCGTGCGCTGGGTGTGCTCGCCCGCTTCCAGCCAGTCGTAATGCACACGGCGGGTGCGGGCGTCGGGCTGCAGCTCCACAACCGGCGGCAGAGCCAACACTCTGGAGAGCAATTCGGAAAGCTCCTCCTGCCGGCTGCTGGACATTAAAAAGTCCCAGAACGCCCAGAAACTGCGCCCTTGATCGGAATCGGCAATCGCATCGCGCTCGCCCATAATCTCCTCCAGCAAAGCGCCCTTGGCGCCCTCCCACAGCGCGATACGCTCGCGCACCCGCCGATCCAGCAGGCGAAAGTTGTGCTCCACCTCGCGAAAGTCGGTCAGCAGCTCGCGCGCCAGCTGCGTGAACTGCTGAAAGCGGTCTTTCAGCGCCGTGCCGTCCAAGAGCGGCATGTCGCCCGCCAGCGCCCGCGCGATCTCGGCGTCGATGTCGCCCCGGCGTTTGTGCAGCTCGGCGATGCGCTTGGCCGGATCGGTCTCGCTGCCCTCACTCATCTGCTTGAGCAGTTCGAACAGCGTGAGCAAGCGCGACTCGGTGCCCACGAAACTACGCTCGGTGAACGTACCCAGCCAGGCGATGACCTTCTCGGTCGCCGGTGTCAGATCAAACTGAAGCTCATCCGAACCCTGCCGGTAGAACTTGCGCAGCCAGCCCTTTTCGGCACCGGCCCAGTCATTGAGGTAATCCAAGGCAGGCTTCGGAAATGCATCGGGACCCAAGTATTCGCGCAGGGCGTAAAACTCATCTTCCAGCGCTTCCGCCAGATCGGCCGCCGCCATCACCCGCACATTGGGGGCAACAAACGCCCGGTACAAAAAACTCACCACCAGCGGTGCGTGATCCGAGCGCAATAGCCGCCACGCGGGGTGGTGGGTGCGCAGGGCGTCGAGGGTGGCATAGTCGAGGGTCATGCGCTGACTTCCTCGATTGGACTGAATTGCGCATACTCGAAGGCCGCCCAGGCGGCGGGGCGCAGGGTTTGAGCTTCAGTATGCTTTGCCTCGGCAATCGAGATGATCGTCACGACGACGCCTTCGAAGCGATTGGACGATTCCGCGGATTCGACCATCGCAACCTGCCGCAGGCCGCTCAGCACTTCCGGCGACTGCGCCACATAAAAACGCTGCTTGCCCCGGTACTCGCCCAGCGCACGCAGCGTCGCCAGTTGATGCGTGTCAAAACGCAGATTGGCGAGGTAGTCCGGCGTCAATGAGTGCATGGTGCATTCGCAGTCGAGTAGATAGGGTAATTCTATGTCGTATTGAGGCATTTGACGAGGCAGTTCTATTTGTTGCCAACAACTTAGTCAGGCGTGGATCTGGCAACAACCCGGCTCGACACAGTATCGGCAGGATCAAGGAGCGTTGGCCCTTAGTGCTGGTACGTGCACGACCGGAAAGGTGGTTACGAGATGCGAATCAGAAGCGATGGATAACAGCATACTTTCTTGATTACGAGCGATTTGCCACAAGCGTGCCAAGTCACATCAGCGCTTCAAGCCCTTTTCTCTCCAGCAGGTTCAGCAATTTTTGTGAAGGCCCGCTGGGATGCTTTTCGCCGACTTCCCATTTCCGCACTGTCGACAGGCTCGTGTTCAGAACGGCGGCGAGCACCGCCTGACTTAACTGGAGATGATGGCGTAGCGCACGGATTTTCTCGCTGTCGTACTGCGGTACCGGATCGAGGCACAATGCATCGAACTTGCGCATTTTGCGTTTGTCGATGAAGCCCAGACGATGCAGATCACTGGCCGTCTCGTGCACAGCTTCAAAAATACCGCTTCTGGCTTTAGTTTTTGTGCTCATGGCAAATCTCCTGTAACGAACCATCGTCAACCGTTTCGTCGAGTTGTCGACCCGTCCTGGCCAACAACTGCTCAGCGATGCCCTGTAACGCTTCCAATTCATCGTTCGCAATGTTGGCCCGATCATTTTTCTCGAACCCATAAATGAAGAACCACCTGTTCCCCCGATTAGTCGCAACCAGTGTTCTGGCACCGCCACGCTTGCCGCGGCCTGCAAGCCCAACACGTTTTTTCACGATACCGCCACCTAAGTCAGCATCGATTAGACCTTGCACCATTTCCGCCACCGCGGTGCATAGCCCGCTATCGGTCAATTCTGTCTTACGCATCCAACGACTGAAATAGCGGGTTCTGAACACTCGTTTCATTTATTGATTATGCCACTTAGTACCGTAGATTGTCCAGAAACGCCATTGGACGATCTCAGGTACCCGATTTGAAAGCGCAGGGCCTATCGCAAACACCCCAAGTCCGCCGGATTCCTCTCGGCCGCACTCGATTGGGCCATAGCCCATAACATCCCGCACGGTGACCGGTGTCCGGCTGGGCGGCGCGCGGGAGATGGGGTAATTTCTGAGCAATATTGCTCGCGGGAGACGCCAGGGCGCCATTACCAGCAGCGCACAAAATGGAACGTGCGCGACAGCGGCGCCACGCTGATTATCACGCTGGGGCAGAGCTCACGGGGGATCGCTATTCACGCTGGAGTGGGCCATAAAAATAGATCGGCCGTACCTACATGTTTATCCCTGCAATGAATGGCGTGAATGGATCAGAGTTTTCCTTGAAGAAAACCCGATTCGGATATTGGACGTGCCGGGACCGCGTAGTTCCAGCGCGGCAGGCATTGAACAATTTGTTCATGAAATAAATCTCGCCGCTACCGCCACGCAGCAATGCGAAGCGGATGAGCTTTATCCAGGATAATCAGGAATGGCGGTATTAGACTCTAACCGATATGCTGTAGGGCCCTGTGCCGGTTGGGCTGTAATGCCTGACTTGGACAAAATAAACGCCAGACGCGAGGTTGACGGCAATCCTTGAATTGGTTCCGGGACCGCTATCATCATCCTGGGCGATGAGTGTAGTCTGGTTACCGGGACCAAATAATGTAAGGAAGCAGTCT
>JBKJYB010000436.1:0-3811 GCA_046716045.1 Nitrosospira sp. | reverse complement strand
GGATGCTCAATGGCCTCGCCCTCCGGCATGTTGAGCTTCTGCATAATGTTTGCCACACGATCCGATGCGAAAATGCGCAGAAGCGGATCCTCCAGCGAAAGATAAAAACGGCTGGAACCAGGGTCGCCCTGACGGCCGGAGCGGCCGCGCAACTGGTTATCCACGCGGCGGGATTCATGCCGTTCGGTGCCGATAATGTGTAGTCCCCCCTGCTTTAGCACTTCGTCGTGAAGCAGTTGCCACTGGCCCTGCAATTCCCCGGTGCGCTCAAGCTTGGCCGGCTCGCTTATGGCTTCGTCGGAGCGGATACGCTCAAGTTCCGGCTCCGGATTGCCGCCCAGCACAATGTCGGTACCCCGGCCCGCCATGTTGGTGGCGATGGTGACCATTTTCGGGCGGCCGGCCTGGGTGACGATCTCCGCTTCTCTTGCATGCTGTTTGGCATTGAGTACCTGGTGCGGCAACTGCTCCTGAGTGAGCAGTCCGGACAGCAGCTCATTGTTCTCGATAGAGGTGGTTCCGACCAGAACAGGTTGCCCCCTCTCATAGCAGTCTTTGATATCCGCAATGATGGCACGGTTCTTTTCGTCCATGGTGCGGAATACCTGATCCATGCGATCATTACGTATCATGGGACGATGGGTTGGAATGATCACCGTTTCCAATCCATAAATCTGCTGAAACTCATAAGCCTCGGTATCGGCCGTACCCGTCATGCCGGCCAATTTTTGATACATGCGGAAATAATTCTGAAAAGTGATCGCAGCCAGTGTCTGATTCTCTTTCTGGATCGGGACACCTTCCTTTGCTTCCACCGCCTGATGCAATCCTTCCGACCAGCGCCTGCCGGACATAAGCCGTCCGGTAAACTCATCGACGATGACGATTTCGCCATCCTGTACCACGTAATGCTGGTCGCGAAGAAATAAAGCGTGGGCACGCAAGGCCGCATAAAGATGGTGAACGAGATTGATGTTGGCAGGATCGTAGAGGCTGGTTCCCGGCGTTAACAGCCCGCTCTGGGCAAGCAGTTCTTCCGCGTGTTCAAAACCCGCCTCGCTCAATAGCACCTGCTGGGATTTTTCATCCACGCTAAAATCGCCAGGATCCTTCTCTGTTTGCTGGCGGACAAGTTTTGGAATCAGCGTGTTCATACGCAAATAAACGTCGGTGTTGCCTTCCGCCTGGCCGGATATAATCAGCGGGGTGCGCGCCTCGTCAATCAGAATGGAATCCACTTCGTCGACGATGGCGTAATTGAGCACGCGTTGCACACGCTCGACAGGGTGATTCACCATATTGTCGCGCAGGTAATCAAATCCATATTCGTTGTTGGTGCCATAGGTGATGCCAGCGGCGTAGGCGGCCTGCTTGTCGCCGTGGTCCATCTGGGAGAGGATCACACCGACACTGATACCGAGGAATTGATAGATGCGTCCCATCCATTCCGCATCCCGCTTGGCGAGATAGTCATTCACCGTCACCAAATGAACGCCTTTGTCAGCCAGGGCATTGAGGTATGCCGGCAAGGTCGCCATCAACGTTTTACCTTCGCCCGTGCGCATCTCGGCGATTTTGCCGTTATGCAGCACCATGCCGCCGATCAACTGCGCATCGAAATGGCGCATTCCGAGTACCCGTTTGCTGACTTCGCGCACCACGGCAAACGCCTCTGGCAGCAAGACATCGAGCGTTGTTCCATCGGCAATGCGCTGCCTGAACTCATCGGTCTTGGCGCGTAACTCAGCGTCAGTGAGCGCCGCAATCCTGGCTTCCAGCGCGTTGATCGCCCCCACATTCTGGAAATACTGTTTGATCAGCCGGTCATTTCGGCTTCCGAAGACCTTCTTGAGCAGATTGTTCAGCATGAAATCTCAAAAAAATTCTATTTAAACAAACGTCCAAAAAAAATAAGGGGTGAGGTTTTTGGCCTCACCCCCGCAGCAGAGTATTAATCCGGCTCAACTAGGCATCTTCAAGAATCGTGATGGATTTTGCGGCAAGCCCTTGTGCCTGACTTCAAAATGCAGATGCGGACCGGTGGAACGGCCAGTGCTGCCCACTTCCGCGATCTTCTGTCCCCGCACCACCAGCTGGCCCACTTTGACCGTGCGCTTGGATGCATGGGCATATCGGCTGACGAGATCATTGCCGTGGTCAACATCTATCATATTACCATATTCGGAATGGAAACCGGAATACACGACCACACCTCCCGCGGCGGCGACGATCGGGGTACCTATTGCGGCCGTGAAATCCACCCCTTCGTGGAAAGCACTCCTTCCGCTGAAAGGATCAATGCGCACACCAAAACCGGAGGAGTACCACTTCGTGCTGACCGGCATAACGGAAGGAAGCATTTTCTTCTTGAGCCTGTTTTGCATCAACACGGAATCCAGCGCACCGAACTTGTCGGCACGGTCATCCAATATGAGCGACATTTCCTGGATTTTATTGCTGACTTCTAAAAGTGACATATCCTGTGACGGCAAGGAAGAAGTGACTCCTCCCTGCCCCGGATTCTGATTGAACAGAAATTCCTGCGGTTTGATTCCCGATAGCTCCGCCAGACGCGCACCCACCGAATCGAGCCGTAACAATTGAGCCTGCATCTGGCCCATTCTGACCGCCATTGCGTTGAGGCTATCGCGCAAATACGACTGGGTTTTTTGATGTTCTTCCGCCTGTACGCTCAAAACCAGCGATCTCAAGGTGGGACTGTCAATCTTGTCCGCATAACGCAGAGACAGATAATTCAGCGCCATCGCCAGTAACACAGCGGCGAGCACGAACCCTGCCGCGAGAAGCACAAGATGTGCGCTAGTCAAGGTCAGCGTTCTCGCCTTTGCCAAATTATTGGAAACTAGAATAATATTCATCTTTATTCCCTAATTATCATTTAGCCATGGCCGCACGCAAAATTAATTTTTACCTCGGCGCCCTCAGCACTCTGCCTGATCATCAACGGCTATTCGGTTACGTGGACAAGTTAACCGCGATGCAACAGGTATTCATGGAAATCGCCCCGCCGCAATTGGCTCAACGCTGCACGCTAGGCGGGTTCTTCGAAGGAAACCTGACCCTGTGTGCACACAACGGTGCGATTGCAGCGAAACTCAGGCAAATATTACCTTCGTTATTATTAAAATTTCAGGCGAGAGGTTATGAGGTTACTGCAATTCGGATTACCGTGCAAGCAAATTACCGACCTATTAAGGAGCATGAATCATCGGCAAACGGGCCGGCTGGAAAGCGGCGAATAGGCCAGGCCGGCATGAAAAGCCTGAATGGACTAGCTGCGGAGCTACCTCAGTCACCTCTGAAAAGTGCTGTCGAATCGTTGCTGAAAAAGCAAAACGGATAGAAAGAATGCGGACAAAATCGCTACGGTGGAAAGAATCTGGAGAGCCGTGAGACAGTGCGTTCCATTGGGTGAAATGAAGTCACGGGTTGTTCGAGCTCGTGCAAGAATGGATTCATCCCTGGGTTGACAGGCGGCCAGCAATTATCGCGCCTTCGCAGATTAACGACGAATTATGTTTTATCAGGAAAAGCCGATAATGTTCTGTGCGCTGGCAGATCGTCGCACCTTGCAGTAGCTCAGACGGAACAGACAATGTCGGAGCTTCAATTTCGAGAATCGGTACGGATCTGCTGGTCGCGATAGCGGGGCTTCCGACACGATTGAGACATTCGCGATAAACGCAAACCTGATTTTTTTGACAGCCTCAACGTAGAAATTAAGAGGCGCGCCTCTCTGTGCGTATCCCACTCGAATCCAGGGCCAAGCAAAAAATGCTTAAAATTCCAC
>JBKJYB010000435.1:0-3918 GCA_046716045.1 Nitrosospira sp. | reverse complement strand
GGGCGTTATCAATCAGCACGATATCGAATTCGTTAAGATCCTTGTTCGCTTGGCGGGCTACCCAATGCCGGATGGCGTTTTCGCGATTCGGCGAATTTGTAAGGATGTAGACCAGCTTCCCAAGAGTGATATCTGCTGTTACTAACTTCGGACCGTATTCCCCATATGGAGCGCGCATAATCTCAGCGAGAGGTCTCGCTGTTTTCGACTCACCTTCTTCTGGGAAAAGCACGCTGACGAACGTTTGATTCACTAGCCAAGGATTGGGCTTATCTTTCTCTGGCATCTCATCAGTATTGAAGCCCATCATGAGGGTCAGGGACGCTTGATCATCTAAATCAATAGCGAGAACATTGAAGCCCTGAAGACTTAGCTCAGCCGCAAGCTCGTTTGTAATGGTGGACTTGCCAACACCGCCTTTTGGTACATATACCGAGATGACCAGTGGCGGACGGAAAACTGGACGATGCCGCTGTCGTTTGGACTTGGCAAGCTGCAACACCTGTTCAATAGTGTATACCGGCCGGGTAGTAGATCCTGCAGGAATCCTATGTGCCTGGATTCCAAGGTCATCTATCATTCGCCTGACCGTGGTATCGCTCACGTCTAGCATAGGTGCGATGTCCGTGAGACGGTAATTTAACGCTTTAACCGGCACTTTTCCTATCCTTTGTGGTGCTTTGGTTGTTGTTTGTGCTATTTTTGGTACTTATGTGGCATTGTGCCTACGTTGGATTTTTTTTGCAAGCGTTACCGATTTTTATTGTTATTGGGGATTTATTAACTTAACCGATCGCTTTTAACCTAAGGCGCATTTTTTCGTTTGTCTGGTAATTTGCTATCGTCGGATTTATCAACTGTTAAGAGCTATTTAGAACTAACACCCTTCATTATAGTTGTATGTTGTTTGTGCGTCTTTAGCGATTTCCCGCGTACGCTCTACTAATCCCACCACACACGGATTTTGAGGCGGTAACTTTCGCCGGTGATCGGCGGGGTGAGTGCATGAGCACAACCCCCATTCCTACGAGTTAAACAGCATAGCTACCTTGTAATATATATTATATCGTACATTTAAGGTGTATTATTTCTCCATTTCATGTAATTCCATACCGCTATCTGTAGGTTAACGTCACGTATCACTCAATATAGCTAGTTTTATCAGCGACCTAGGAGCGTACGCGGAGCTGCGTTAAAGGCAAAACAGGGCACTGAACAGAAGTCATAAGCGAGCAGAACGTTCAACTTGGTCGAAAGTTTTGTGGTTGGCTGTTGCCATCGTTTGGCCTATTCTTCGCTGGGTGCTAGCACTTGATGTCGCGCTCCAGTTAATCCGCATGCTGGCTGAATTCATGTGGCGTGATCTGTATATTGACGGGACGTTCTTTGTTCATTTTGCCGTCTATGTTTTTCTCATTTGTTTTGTTACGTCGAAAAGATGAGTTGAATTTACTTTTACGCTGCTTAAATAAAACCTCAATTTTTGTTAGACTTGCTGCAAACATAAAAATTGGGGATTTACAGCATGGCAAAGGCCGGATTAAGAAATACGCGCGGCATCCAAACACAAAGTAACCCGCCATCACCTATCGTAAGCCCTGGGCAGGCATTACCCGCTATTCACGAAGGACCTAAAGACTTGCCTTTGGATCTGATTGATGAGGATCCTTATCAGCCCCGTACGGTATTCGACAAAGAACTACTTGGCGAACTGGCGGAGACCATTCGGCAGCGAGGCGTAAAGAACCCGATATCCGTACGGCGGCACCCTGATAAACCGGATCGGTATATTATCAACGATGGCGCAAGGCGCTTTCGCGCTTCCCAGCTGATAAATAACAAGACAATCAAGGCGTTCATTGACCCTGATTTTACCAAGATCGACCAGATTATTGTCAATGCCCACCATGCCGACTTTACGCCAAGGGAGTGGGCAATCCTGATCGACCAGGAAGAGAAGAAGGGAAAGACAAGGGTTCAGATCGCTAAAGAATTGGGAAAATCCCCTCCATTTATTACTTACTACACTACGCTCTTAAATCTGCCCGATCCTATAGCCGATGTTTTTAACTCGGGGCGATGCGTCGATGTGACAGCATTGAACCATTTGGTAATAGCCTGGAAGCGCTACCCTGGGGAGGTGGAATTCTGGCTGGAAGATCAAACGGTAGAAATCACGCGTGCATCCATCGGTCGTTTGCGTGGTTTCCTTGACAGCCGGGACCCGGAGGCAATAACCGAAGATACAAACACCGATGGGCGACGCGCGAGTCCATCCGCAAAGGATCGTAAGACACGCGTAACCAGCCCTTTGCGGTTGCACAAGCCTATTGTGCAGGTGCGGGTTGATGGCCAGGTCGCACGTTTGCTATTTAGCCGCCGCCCCTCTCGTTTCGGCGTGGCATGGGTTAAATACGAGGGGGATGAAGTTGAAAAAGAATGCACAATGAGCGAAATCGAATTCCTGGGGTTGCTTGAAGGCGTATAAGAGGCGAAAGAGAAGGAACGGTAACAATGAATAACGATATGGACTCAAAAAAAGAACGCATCCTGGTAATGAACGGACAGCGAATTGTCCAGCAAGAAAGTGGCGGGCAGTGGATCACTCAAAAGGTTGGAAAGGCACGCGAACTCAAACCCGGGATCTACAGCGCTTATCTTGCCAAAGATGCAGACAAGGCGCTTCAACATACAGGAGTGGTGTTCCACACTGACGATAAATACGTGTACCAGCAGGAACAAAAGGGCATCATGCGGCACCCGCTAGCTGCCTTTGGCGCCGTTCCCGAATATGGCCGGCCAGTCTGTATTACCTATGAGGCGGGCAGGGTGGTGACCATCGAGCCAACACTGGGATTAGGACAGAAGCTTTCGCGCTGAACCGAACGATACTGTCAGCCCACAGACCACAAGACGACAACCGCTGTCACTAATGTTAGAACAGACACAGCGATATTAATGGCGGCAAAACGGCGCCATTTAAGGCAGCTTTCCATCATACGGTGGTCTATCGCCTGTTGACGCCGGTTTAAAACTGACCAGATAAGCCTGTTTGTGCCGGTTGAATTTTGATCAGGTAATCCACGTATCCTGCTTAATATTTAAGCAGGAGTAAACAAGGGGTGATTACCATGGTCATGTATGCAAAGATCCGGCGGATGTTTTTCCGTGAGCATCTGTCTATCAGTGAAATTCAGCGACGCACGAGTCTGTCGCGTAACACCCTCAAGAAATGGCTTAAGGCGCCAGACGAAACCGTTGCCAGGTACCAGAGGGCAAAGGCCAGCGGCAAGCTGACGTCGTTTGAGCCCAAGCTGCTACTGGCACTGGAAGCCGATTCACGCCGTCCCAAGCGAGACCGGCGTACTGCGTTGAGGCTGTTCGATGCCATAAAGAAGGAAGGTTTCAGCGGCGGCTATACCATCGTCACTGACTTCATCCGCACCTGGCGCAACCCGGCTGCCACAGCCGGAGCCAAATCCGCGTATGTCCCGCTCAGGTTTGAGCTGGGCGAAGCTTTTCAGTTTGACTGGAGCGAGGAATGGCTGGTAATCGGCGGCATTCACCGCAAGATTCTGGCCGCACACACCAAGCTATGTGCCAGCCGCGCCTTCTGGCTTACTGCCTATCCCACGCAAAGCCACGAGATGTTATTCGATGCGCACACCCGCGCCTTCACGGCTTTGGGCGGTGTTCCCAAGCGCGGCATCTACGACAACATGAAGACTGCCGTGGACAAGGTCTGCCAAGGCAACGGTCGCATCGTCAATACACGCTTCTTTGCCATGGCAGCACACTATCTGTTCGACCCTGACTTCTGCAATGTTGCCTCAGGCTGGGAGAAGGGTATTGTCGAGAAGAACGTGCAGGACTCCCGCCGGCGTATCTGGATGGATGCCAGGCAGCAGCGTTTCAGCA
>JBKJYB010000434.1:0-22538 GCA_046716045.1 Nitrosospira sp. | reverse complement strand
GAAGGGGCGGTTGATCTGGATGGCGATGAAGGTGCGAACCAGATACCATCAGCCAACTGATCTGATGTAGATTCTCGCAGGCGAAGCCTGCGTTGGTAGATTCACCTGAAATTCGTCGTACAGGACTTGATCCTAAAATCCAGTCCAACCCAATACTAACTTACTTTGACCCCCCGCAATACCGGCTTTCGCCGGTATGGCATTTTTACTATTTTCTCGCCGGGTCAGTAGGTGAGGCACCCCACCCGTCTGGAAAAGCCATTGGCTAAACACGATTTGGGCCGCTCAATGGTGGACCATCGCCCAGGCCGCGTGGCAGGTCGATTGGGAACGAAGCACAACCGGCAGCATGGCCCTTGAGCTCGAACTCGGCCGGAATGTGGTGGGGAAATGGGGTGTATTCGTACGCCCGGCTATCGGCATTTTTGGGCAGAATCTTCGCGGCGCCTATGACTGGAATATCGAAGGTGGAATTCGTTATATGTTCCCGAGCTTCTAGTCCAGATATTTCACTTCACCCGCCCAATTACCGGATTTAGGATAATGCGTCCCACTCGCCTGGAAAAGCCATCGGCTAATCGTAACGACTGGCAAACCATTCGCTCTCTGCTGCCCTATCTGTGGGAATTTAAAGGGCGGGTAGTTGTGGCGCTGACACTCCTGTTGATGGCCAAGCTAGCGAATGTCGCCGTGCCGCTGGTCCTGAAAGAAATTGTCGATGCACTCGGTCAGCCGCAAGCCCTGCTGGTCTTGCCGGTGCTGCTGCTGGTCGGTTACGGTGCCCTGCGCCTGTGCAGCACGCTGTTCGGCGAGTTGCGCGATGCGATATTTGCCAAGGTGACACAGCGCGCGATCCGGCGGGTAGCGCTCAAGGTATTTGGCCATCTGCACGCACTGTCCTTGCGCTTTCATCTGGAACGGCAAACCGGTGGCGTATCGCGCGACATCGAGCGCGGGACACGCGGCATTTCCTTTCTGCTTAATTTCATGCTGTTCAACATCCTGCCGACATTGCTCGAAATCGGTTTGGTCGCGGCTATTCTCCTTTCCCGATACGACATCTGGTTCTCGGTGATCATTTTTGTGACGCTTGTCGCCTACATTGCGCTCACGCTAATCGTTACCGAATGGCGCATGATTTTCCGCCGGACTATGAACGATATGGACTCGAAAGCCAATACTCAAGCAATTGACAGCTTGCTGAACTACGAAACGGTCAAGTATTTCAGCAATGAGTCCTGGGAAGCGCGGCGCTACGACGAGTACATGCAGAAATGGGAGGCAGCGGCGGTGCGTAACCAGACCTCACTCGCCGCACTCAACTCCGCGCAAAGCGCCATTATCGCGGTAGGTGTAACCTTGCTATTGTGGCTGGCGGCTGACGGCGTGATCAAAGGCAGCATGACCATGGGCGACTTGGTGCTGATCAATGCTTTCATGCTACAACTGTATATGCCGTTGCATTTTCTCGGGTTTGTTTATCGTGAAATCAAGCATTCGCTGGCGGACATGGAAAAAATGTTCAATTTACTGGCGGAGAATGAGGAGATCAAAGACAAACCGGGCGCAACCAGCCTCATTGCGGAAAATGCGGCGGTTCGCTTCGAGGACGTGAATTTTAGCTATGAGTCCAATCGCCAGATTCTGTTTAATGTAAGCTTCGACATTCCAGCCGGGAGTAACGTAGCCGTGGTCGGACACAGCGGCTCAGGCAAGTCGACACTGGCACGGCTACTGTTCCGCTTTTACGATGTCACCAGTGGCCGGATTCTGATAAATAGCCAGAACATCAGCAATGTGACCCAGCAAAGCCTACGTAAGGCAGTGGGTATCGTCCCGCAGGATACCGTCCTGTTCAACGACAGCATTTATTACAACATCGCCTACGGACGACCTGATGCAAGCCGCGACGAGGTATTCGAAGCTGCCCGATCGGCACACATTCACGATTTCATCGAAAGCCTGCCGGATAAGTACGAAACTACCGTAGGAGAACGCGGATTAAAGCTTTCCGGCGGGGAAAAGCAACGTGTTGCGATCGCTCGCGCGATTCTGAAAAAACCTGCGATACTAATCTTTGACGAAGCCACCTCGGCACTGGATTCAAACTCGGAAAAGGCCATACAAGCGGAATTGAAGCGTGTCGCCATTAATCGTACCACGCTGACCATCGCCCACCGGCTGTCCACTGTTGCTGATGCCGATCAGATCCTGGTTATGAGCAAAGGCAATATTATCGAGCGTGGCACCCATCGGGAGCTACTCGCGGCAAACGGCGCCTATGCTCATATGTGGGAACTCCAGCAGCAGGAAGAACAAACGCGGCTGCAAGGGGTAAACGACATCACGCAAAAACCGGACGCCATACCAACGCCTGGTTAATGCTCAGCCGCCATTCAATCTTAGCGAAATTATCAGCTTATGGATCGTATCCGGGTCGACCGGCTTTACCAAATGGTGCGCGAACCCCACATCCCTGGTCCCGCCGCGAGAGCTATCAATAGATTGAGCATCCGCGAGGTTGCTTTCCGTAAACGGAAGATTGTTGGGTTCCAAGACATCCATCCCGGATTTTTTATCGTGAGCTTGTGTCATAAAAAAGAGATGCAGCCGAAAGCTGATGGGCTTGAAAATCCGTGCAGGACGCGTAAGCGTATATGTTTGACACCCAGAGTTGATTCGTATCACCGGTACATACCTTTCGGACCGATCAGTTTCATGTTCCATAAACGATAAACGAAATTCTGAACGATCATGCCGAGACTTAATTAACTCAAACCATTATAATCCCCACTATTTTTGCTTCGGGTACTCCAAGTGTTCACTGCTTTCTCGGTACTTCCTCAATATCTGCTCCCCAAGCAGGCGATCACTGAATTGGCGGGAAAATTTGCTAAAGCCAACGCCGGCCGGGTGACCACCTTCGCTATTCAGCGATTCATCCAGCATTACGCGGTAGATATGAACGAAGCGGTTAATCCCGATATCCATAGTTACCGAACCTTCAATGATTTTTTTACCCGTGCGCTACTGACAGAGAAGCGCCCCATAGCCCAGGCAAGCTATATTTGTCCGGTCGATGGCGCCATAAGTCAGCTAGGGGTCATCCGTAGCAATCAAATAATTCAGGCTAAAGGGCGTAATTATTCGGCCACTGCGCTAATGGGCGGCGATAGCGAGTTGGCTGAAAAATTTCATGATGGCAACTTCGCAACCCTGTATTTGAGCCCGAAAGATTATCACCGGGTGCATATGCCATGTAATGGCCGATTGACCCGCATGATTTATATCCCTGGCACGTTATTCTCTGTAAACCCAGGTACGGTCAAGGGCGTGCCTGGACTGTTTGCACGCAACGAACGGGTAGTGTGCGTGTTTGAATCGCAACGCGGACCATTTGTGTTGGTATTGGTAGGTGCCACTATTGTAGGCAGCATATTCACGGTGTGGCATGGTATCGTGAATCCATTACGTTCTGGACGTGTTCGCGAATGGCGCTATGATTCCCTCGATTTGATATTCAAAAAGGGCGACGAAATGGGTCGGTTTCAACTGGGCTCAACAGTGGTCATGCTGTTCCCCAAAGACAGAATGGCGTTTAACCCTCTATGGACACCTGGCCGAACTGTTCGCTTCGGTGAAATGATGGGAACGGAAGCTGAGGAGATTCGGTAGGATGGGTGGAGCGTAGCGCAACCCATCAAAGCCACACTCAACGTATCGACCGTGGCCGGATACAAGCAAGGTGTAGAAATAACCAAATGATGGGTTGCGCTACGCCTCACCCATCCCACATGAGCTGAATCCGCCAGTTGATCGCTCATTTCTCCGTAGAACGACGCGCTCGCTCATTAATATACCTCTGCCTTCTTGCCGATCGCCCGGATCACTCCAGTATGGCATCCGGGACAAAATCATTCTCATAACTGCCGCATGTAGGCTATGAGATCAGATTTCTCCTCGTCCGTAAGCTTGAGCTGTAATACCAGATTGAAGAACTCAACCGTGTCTTCGAGCGTTAACAAACGACCATCATGCAGATAAGGGGGACTATCTTTGATTCCACGCAGCGTAAAGGTCTTGATCGGCCCATCCCCGGGTTCATTGATAAAACGTTCGAGTTTCAGGTCGTGCATTTCATGGTCGAGAAATGCGGGCGGTTTATGACAACTCGCACACTGGCCTTTCCCGAAAAAAATCTTTTCACCGCGAAGCTCCTTCTCGGATGCTTTAGCCGATTCGAGCCGTCCCTGACTATCCAGCTTTGGCGCAGGGGGAAAGTCCAGCATGTTCTGAAGCTGCGCCATATGACTGACGTGAATTCGATCAAAAATCGTAAGGCCTTTTTTCATCGAATGAATTGCGTCGCCATTGAAATAAGCGGTGCGAAATTCAAATTCCGTAAAATCCTCCACCGATCGCAGGCTACGCTTTGAACCGTGAATCCGCTGACTAAACAGGCCGCGTAAGCTGACTGTATCCAGGCGGAAGCGCCGTTCCTGCGGCCTGATATCGGGGGTGAGATGAAATTGCCCGGTCGTGTGACCATTCACATGACAATCGAAACAGGTAACCCCCAGGCTCGGCTGCGCGCTTTTGCGGTCATCAGTCGGATTAAACTCTTCCTGCGGGAACGGAGTGAGCAGCATCCGCAGGCCGTCAAGCTGTACAGGTGTCAGAAGATCCTTGAACAGCCGGTAGTAATTATTGATTGAAACCACCTCTCCCCGCGAAACATCACCCAGCTCAGGCCGATTCTGAAGAAAAATCGCTGGCGGGAACTCCGGCAGGAATGCTTCGGGTAAGTCAAATTCGATGTCGAACCGCTCCAGCCGCGGAAACATATTGACTTGAACCTGAGGAAAAACCTGCCCGCCTGGCGTTTGTTTAGGATGAGGCAAGGCGGGATAAGGGAATGCGTTCTGGCTACGTACTTCCGATGGAGACATGCTGGCCAGTTTTTGCCAGCTCATTCCTCCGGCTAATCGTGCGGTCGGCCCCACCGCGAGCGGCTTGCCGCGTGACATTTTCGCTTCCCGATCAAGCCGGGGAGTCAGGTCGTAACGCCGGAGAAGCAACTCATGTTGCGTTTTCATGACCTTGGCGCGATCAGCGACGTCCGTTTTCATGATTTCTTCAAACGTTTGCATGGGTTTTTTGGCGTTCAGGGGATCACGATAAAAATCGAACCCCAGTATCTTTCCCTTATCGGGCTGACCGTCAAAAGCGGGTGAGGAAGGCGCTGCGTTCGGGGAGGCAAAGATATTGGAGCGGTCATGCTCGCTCTTTTTCTGTTCGGGTCGCGTAATGGACGTTTCGCGAACCGTTTGAGCATTGACGACTGCATCACGCGATTGTCCGCTTTCCGGACGCATTCCACTATTGCTTTGACCCGTCGCGCTATTTATTCCCACGCCCAGGCTGGCGAGCCCTAACCCCAGGATCAGGACATTTACTTTTTTCATGATAGATCTCCAATATTTAATTGCGTCTAATCACGCCTAGCCACACATAAGGCCGCAATAATAATGCTTCTTTCTCTTTTTACTTAAATTGGCTAGCAGCCTGCCGGACTTGAAGAATCGAAGCGAAAAAATGACTGGGTGAGGACAGATTTTGACGACTTTGAAGGCTAATATTTGTTCTATTAGCCAACAAAGCGGCGAAATACCGGGCACCCAGATGCCTTTGCAGCCGATTTCCTTTAAGTCCAGCAGGCTACTAGTCCCGCGGACCAAGGACTCGGTCACGCAATAACCCATATTATCCGGCTCTACCAAGAGTAGGTCTGTGCGAAAACGCACACTACGGCGCCGGAATATCAGCAGAAAACAGATTAAACCTAAAACCGGTAGTAGGATGGGGTGAAGCATGCGGTTTTTGGAGTGCGAGGCAAGGCGCAACGACGCGGAATGGTGCGACCGCGCAGGGTGGAGCAGTGCCTTCCGCAGGAAGGTGTGACCCCCTAGCGGGATGCAGGCGCCTTGGAACGCGGTCACGGGGCAACCGCTTCGCGGGGCCCTTCGTGCGACGCTGCTCCGGGGCGCCCCATTCCAGGACGTTGCGAACAACGCAGTCATGTGCCGCAAAAACTGTGCAATTCATCCCGTAGCGGCTTCACCCGGAAGGTGAGCGTCAAATAACACTAAATATTGTTATTAATCATAACACCGATCTATTAAATGAGCGGTCAACTACCGGATTCAGGTTAAATGTTAATTACAACTGTAATCCGCAATAATCAGCGCCTGCGCAAATTGCAAGAGGAGATTCTGGAAGTCTCCGCCTGACTCGAATTCCTTTTTAAGAAAACGTGCGTTGATACGGTAAGCACTGCCTGTACTTTGCACTACTTCACGCACCGGACTGGTTTCACCACCCAGAAATAGGGAGATGCCGGTCAACCCCTCGTTGCCGATGATTCCGATCTGCGTGGACGTGCCGTCTTTCATCTCATACAGTCGCGCGACAACACAGGTCGTCGGAAAATATAAATGCCTGATGGGGAACATGGGCTCTTGGATTATATAACCTGCCGGCAACTGTACCAATTCAAGAAGTGGTAACAGACGCGTGTAATTTTCAAGAGGTAACGCTGCAAGTATCCTGTTCTGCTTCGGGCTTTGGGATGGCGACATGATGATTCTCTCAACTCCGCAAAGCCAAGCTTCGGACTCTGTTTTTCACGTCGAGGAATTCCTCATGCGAACCACCGCTCGTCGATGGAAGAATTGAAGAGAAGGATGAGAGGACTCACCTTTTTCTCACAGCTCGACTATTTTTGTGGCCTGGGCTGACCGCCTTTGACCGCTGCTGCGTTTTTTCCATGGGCTGCGCCTCCTTTTTGGCCAGCTCGGCTAGCTTCTTCAGAAGTAAACCTATGTGCGCTCCCTTTCTCATGAGCGGCTTTTCCGCCCTTGCTGGCGATTGCCCGTTGCTTGTCCTTATCCATGGAAGCAAAGCCGCGCTTGCTATGCTTCCCGCCGCTGTTTTTACCCTTATCTGTGCTCATGTCTATCTCCTGACGTGCGAACCTACGTTTCCGTTCCCCCCGCCGCCACCTTAAACGATTTGCTACGTATCGATGTCTTCGGAGCCTTGTCTCTGCGGATTAAAAAGCGCGAGATGATGGCATATTAATAAGCAGGATGACTCCGGACTGTACGGAGACACACATAAGGAGTCCCTGAATAAGTCCTCCGGAGGCGCGTTGCTCAAATGGGGTGTAAGTCCACGTCTATCGCGTTCGATAAAAAAAGAAAACAATGGAGATAGATGGAGGGAAACGTGTGAGGGGCGCGAAAGATCTTGCCGCCGCCAGCCGCCCGGTGAGGAAGCCGGGTTTTTGACCAGCTAGCGGGGGGCTGGTTCTGATTCAGACAGGCATTGGTCTGCCGTCATTGAGCGCAATCCAACCGCGGACTATGCGATAAAGTACCCAAACACCCGCACCCACAGCCACGATGTAAGCAAGCACGATACCAATCACTGTGATGAACAGCAATGCTGCTATCACCACCCAAAGCAACGTATACCAGAATGTGCGTATTTGCCAGCCAAAATGCGAATCGAGATAAGTCCCGCGCACGTCGTCACGCTTTGCGTAGTTAATGATCACTGCAATGATCGAAGGCCAGCCGGTGAGAAAAGTCGTAATGATAAGCGCTGGCCCGAGAACACCCATCAGGACGCTGAAACCGTGCAGTAAATAAATCACATGGGTAAGCCGGACAACGCCATTTTCGGGAACAACAGATACAACTCGTGAGTGACTGTCGATCATCCTAAATCCGGCAGTTGGACAGGGTGGAGTGTGCGGTTTTTGAGGTGCAGGGCAAGGCGCAACGACACGGAATGGTCATTCCATTCCAAGGAGTTACAACGCAGCCATGTGCCACAAAAATAGCGCAATCTGCCCTGTAGCGAACTCACCAAAAAGGTAAAGATCCAGTAATGTAAGCAGTCTTTGTGGATCATAGTGCTAAGCTAAAAAGCGAGCGGTCAACTGCCGGATTTAGAATCATGGCTTATGCCCCCGGATTTACTCAAAAGCTCCTCACGTCTTTTCGGTATCTTCCGTACTCGGCCCATCCAGAGCCTGATCCGGAATTTCACCGGGCTGTACCTTGCCTTTATCCAGTTTACGCTGTCTTTTTTCCTCTTGTTTCTTCTTCTTGATTAAATCCCGTTGACGTTTCTCATACTGAAAATTGGGTTGTGCCAACTTATTACCCCCTTAGAGATATTTTTGATGTGAAAAATTTGATTCTTCTCAGGTAATTCTATACATCTAAATCCCTGGGCGGGGTGGAGTGTATGGTTTCCGGAGTACAGAGCAAGACTCAATGACGCGGAATGGTCATTCTATTCCAAGGCGTTGCAACGCAGCCATGTGCCACGGAAGCCACGCGATCCGCTCTGTAGCGAACGCACCACAAAAGTTAAGATTTAACCCGGATGTTTCATAATTTCGCGCGCCCTTGCTAGTTCTTTGTTTCGTATGGAAATTTTGTTCAGTCGGGCGTATGAATAACTACGCCGCTCTTTCACAATATCTCCCTACAAAACAATATCCTGCACAATCATCACACAAATTTATGAACATCGGGGTTAAGTGGTGCAAAACGGATTTATGGATCATAGCACTAAACTGAAAAATGAGCGGTCAACTACCGAATTTAGGGTACACAAGCTAAATAGTCCATCCGAGAAAAATGAGCACTCAAAACAGACTCTATAACAGGCACCTCGGATTCAGTCCCGTTCTTTTTGAAAAGACCGCAGTGCTCGCGGAGAGAGTACCCGCTCTTTAAGCCGTTCGCCAGAGAATACCTTAAAGCGAGGACATACCGGCTGGCATGAAATCATTGAATTAATCTGGAATGCAGCACGGATACGAATTTTTATGTGGGCGATCACTCCCATTATTATCCCAGATAATCCATTTGGACGCGAGATGATGGCGAGGCAGGTTGCGAGACAGTTTTGCCGGTTGAGAGAAGTCCATAGCCTGGTCTATGGGCGCCGGGCAAGCGGCGAAAGTGGCCGCAAACTGACCGCCGACACTCGGGTAGGCTCGGAGAGCCGCCTAATGGATTATCTGGGATTATTATGCGGCGTAGCTGAAGCCAGGTACAGGAATAGGGCTAATGGAGTCATCATTCAGGCGGTTAGCCACGCTAATGCCGACAGGCTGCTAGAGTGTAACCCTATTCATCCTTTTCAATTCCTCCGTCACACTGCTTAATGCTTTAAGGAAATTTTCCACCTGCGCCAGCGTATTGCCGCTGCCCAGACTTACTCGCAACGCACAACGCGCCAGCATCGATTCTACCCCCATCGCTTCCAGCACATGACTTTGGCCAGGATTTACGCTGGAGCAAGCGGCGCCACTCGCTACCGCGAAACCTGCCTTGTCGAGACGAACAACCAGCGTATCGCCTTCAATGCCCGGCAATGCAAAATAACAGGTATTGGGCAAACGCAATGCGTCCAGACCAAAAATAACGGCACCCATCTCAGCCAGCCCCTGCTCCAGTCGCGCACGCATGGCCACAATGCGGACGGTACCCTCCGCCACCCGTGATTTAACTAATCCACAGGCGACGCCAAACCCCACAATGGCGGGAACATTCTCGGTACCCGAGCGCAATCCGTTCTCATGGCCGCCCCCGTAAATAAGTGGTTTAAGCAACAACCGCTTGTCTATAACCAGTGCCGCCGCCCCCTTGGGGCCATAAATCTTGTGCGCGGATAATGTCATGGCGTGTACTTTAAGCGAAGCGAAATCCACCGGAATCTTGCCAAATGCCTGCACCGCATCGGTATGCATCCATGCACCGCATGCCCTGGTTTTCTCCGAAATCGCTGTCACGTCCTGAATTACACCCGTTTCGTTGTTCGCCAGCATCACTGACACCAGGCCAGGCTGCTGTTCCATCACGGCATTGTCAAAATCGGTCAGATTCGCCCGCCCCAGATTATCAACCGCCAACCGGCGCAAATTCCATTTCCCGTTTGTGTTCCGCGCCAATTCCTGAGCTGCCCGCATCACGCACGGGTGTTCAACCGCGCTGACGATAATTCGCGCTGGTTTCAGATAGCCTGCCGCGCCCTGGATGAACAGGTTATTGGCCTCTGACCCGCCACTGGTAAAAACCACTTGGGCAGGCTGTACGCCGATTGAATCCGCTACCTGTTCGCGCGCCTGATTTACGGCCGTGCGAGCCTCAACGCCACGAACATGGCGGCTGGAAGGGTTGCCAAACTTTGTCTGAAAATATGGCAGCATTGCATCCAGTACGATGTCATCGACCGCCGTGGTTGCGTTATGGTCAAAATATGCGCCCATCACCTTTTCTCATCCCCATCGAGTGGCATTCTCCATTGTGGCTGAGTTCTGAATACCTTCACTCGGATTCAAGGCCGTGCAATTCGCTCTGTAGCGAACGCGCCACAAATATAAAGATCGAGTAATGCCAAAAGGTCTTTGGGGATCATAGAATGAAACTGAAGAAATGAGCGGCCCACTGACGGATTCAGGATTATGCGAGAACCGTTTCTTCCGGCTGTTCACACACTCTCATATCCTGCAGTACCGCGATATCTTTTACTTTAGGGCTTGCCACCAGTTGCTCCAGCGTGACCAGCGCCAGGTAATCCCGTATTCTGACATTAAGGCTCGCCCACAAGTCGTGGGTCATGCAGCGTTGATCATTGTGGCAGTTTTCCTTGCCCCCACATTGTGTAGCATCAATCGGCTCGTCCACCGCGAGGATAATGTCTACCACGGACACTTCGCTCATCGGTTTCGCCAAGCGGTAACCACCACCGGGACCGCGCACGCTGCCCACCAATTTATTACGCCGCAGTTTTCCGAATAATTGCTCCAGATAAGACAGCGAAATCTTCTGACGTTCGCTGATGCCAGCCAACGTAACAGGCCCTTGGCCGCCGTGCAAGGCGAGATCAATCATTGCCGTTACCGCAAAGCGCCCCTTAGTCGTCAATCGCATTTTCTGCTCCTCATGAGAATTGATACAGAATTGATACAGAATCAACACGGAGTAATACCTTGTGCAAATCGCCTAGATTATCGTCGTTCGTCGTAATACCCGACAATGTTTGTCAAGTATATAAAGTCCCTCTAACTCAGTCAACTATTTTGTTCGGATGGCTGGGATCGAGCTTACCCATGTTGATTCTCTGATCCGGACTTTGAGCGCGTACCGCCATGCTTCTGAAGAAGTCCGCTGTGGAGCGCGCTGCTGGCAATATCTGGGACTTATTCGGGGGTGCCCTGGTGCGACTGGATCCGCTTCTCAAGAGCGCTCAGAACCCCACGCAGTATGCTTACTTCTTCTTTTTCCAGTCGCGCCCGGGCAAACAACCGGCGCATCCGTTGCATGAACCGTTTCGGTTCCCGGGGATCCAGAAAATCGCTACTAATCGCGACCCGCTCCAAATGACGGTAAAGCAATTCAACCTCGTTGAACTCCGCCGTGATGTGGGCTGCAGGCGAAAAAGACTCAAGCTCCGGCAGCGCCATGCGCAATTCATATGCCATTACCTGAACAGCACTGGCGAGATTGAGGGAGGAGTAGTCTGGATTGGCGGGAATATGCACAACAATTTGGCACTTGCTCACTTCCACAGTGGTAAGGCCGGACATTTCCGTGCCAAAAACCAGCGCAACCGGATATTGGCGCGCATGATCGAGCAATTCCAATGCTCCCTGGCGAGCGTCAAAAACTTCATGCGAAAGATCGCGTGGACGAGCAGTAATTGCAGCCGCCAGAGTCGTGCCGCTCAGAGCCTCGTCAAGATTCGCGCAAACCCTGGTATTGTTTAGAATATCCCATGCGCCAGCGGCGCGCGCTTCCGCATCCTTGTCGGGAAATGTCCTGGGGTTCACCAGGTAGAGCGAACTCAGCCCCATTGTTTTCATTGCCCGCGCCGTTGCGCCAATGTTGCCGGGGTGGCTGGGATGGCTCAACACTACCCGGACTTTATCAAGCGGTGGGGGGGGATTCATATTAAAATCGCACTCTGTTCAATTCTAAATCCAAAAAATGCATCCAATGCTCACCATTGCGGTAAAAGCCGCACGTCGCGCAGGCGGAATTATCAATCGCGCTGCGCAGAACCTCGATTTGCTGCACGTTTCGCGCAAAGCGCACAATGATTTTGTCAGTGAAGTGGATGGCGCGGCGGAGGATGCCATTATCAAGATACTGCTGGATACTTATCCCAATCACTCAATTCTAGCAGAAGAAAGCGGTGCTCAAGGCGAGTCGGAATACCAGTGGATCATCGACCCGCTTGACGGCACCACCAATTTTCTTCATGGCTTTCCGCACTACTCGGTTTCCATCGCGCTGATGCATAAGAACATACCGGTCCAGGCGGTCGTATACAACCCTTCCGGAAATGAATTATTCACTGCCAGCCGCGGACAAGGCGCTTATCTCAACGATCATCGTTTGCGCGTAAGCAAGCGCACCCATCTCGGTGACTGCCTGATCGGCACCGGCTTCCCGTTTCGCGAGTTTTCGCACGCAGACGCCTACATTGCCATGTTCAAGGATGTCATGCCCCGAGTTGCCGGAATCCGCCGCCCCGGCTCCGCCGCGCTGGATCTCGCTTACTTGGCTGCCGGACGCTACGACGGTTTCTGGGAACTGGGATTATCCCCGTGGGACATCGCAGCCGGTTGCCTGCTCATCACCGAAGCGGGCGGGCTATTAGGCGACCTGGAGGGCAATTCCACTTATATGGACAGCGGCAACTTGCTTGCCGGCAATCCGAAAATTTTCGCGCAACTGCTGCAAGTCATTGCGCCGCATCTGACGAAGGAATTGAGAGCGGGCACAGATAACGCTCAATGATTCTATAATAAATCCGGCAGTAGCGAGCTCACCAGGAAGGTGAGAAGCACTAATTGCTCGATGCGAGCTTGGGTATCGGAAATCTTCGATAGCGAACCGTCTCGTGCGGCGCGATGTGCTTCGTGCTGGGCATGGAGCGTAGACTGTGTACTGGATGCCTGGGTCAAATTGAAGCGTGCACGCCGGAGCACAGCGCGAGAAAAGAGGAGTAACGTCATGTCTAACCAACCGAATGTAGAACGGCAGCGGCTTGAAAATCAGCGAACGGGCTGCGAGGACTGGCGTTTGTGGGGACCTTATCTGTCCGAGCGTGCCTGGGGAACCGTTCGCGAAGACTACAGTCTGGACGGTGACGCCTGGGAATACTTTGATCATGATCAATCCCGTTCGCGCGCCTATCGCTGGAGCGAGGATGGCCTGGGGGGTATTTCGGACGAAGCACAGCAGCTCTGTTTTGGGCTGGCGCTATGGAACGGCAGGGATTCCATTCTAAAAGAGCGTGCCTTCGGTCTCACCAACAGTCAGGGAAATCGTGGCGAGGATGTGAAAGAATGCTACTTCTATGTTGACGCCACCCCTTCGCATTCCTGGCTCCATTATCTCTACAAGTATCCGCAATCCGCATTTCCCTATACGCAGTTGGTGGAGGAAAATGCGCGCCGTACGCGTCAGGACCCATCATTTGGCCTGATCGATAGCGGTGCTTTCGCCGATAGGCGCTATTGGGACGTGGAAATATTCTACGCCAAGGCATCGCCCGAGGAATTGCACATCCGTATCCTCGCCAGTAATCGAGGGGAAGACGAAGCCATATTGTGGCTGTTGCCGCAGCTATGGTTTCGCAATGACTGGGCATGGCCGAAGAACGGCACCCCGAAACCGGCGCTGCGTGCCCTGCCCGCTCCCGGTGGCGCGGCCTGGGCGGTCGCGGCTGAGCACTCGATGCTGGGAACATACCATCTCTACGGGCGGCAGCAGGCCGATGTTCTGTATACCGAGAATGAGACCAACCGCTCGCGGTTGTGGGGTGTAGCCAGCACCGGGCCTTATGTCAAAGACGCATTCCATCGCTACCTGGTCGATGGCGAACACGGGGCGGTGAATCCGGAGCAGCAGGGAACCAAGTTCGGCGCCGCGCACAAGCTCAGGGTTGCGCCCGGACAGACCGGTACGATCGACCTGGTATTGTCGCGCGTCCGCTGCCCCCAGCCATTCATTCATCACGAGGAGATTTTTGCCCTGCGCCGCTCGGAAGCTGACGTCTTCTTTAAAGGATTGCTACCCGAGGCCAGCGCTGAGGATCACCGTATCTTCCGCCAGGCATTGGCTGGCATGATATGGAATAAGCAATTTTTTCATTATGACGTATCTGGCTGGCTGAAGGGCGACGGTGTATCGCCACCACCATCAAGAAAACATGGACGCAATCATAGCTGGCGCCACCTCAAGGCAAGTCATGTGATATCGATGCCGGACGCGTGGGAATATCCCTGGTTTGCCGCCTGGGATCTGGCTTTCCATTGCGCCGTATTGGCACTCATCGATGTGGACTTCGCCAAGGAGCAGGTTGAACTGTTGTTGCTTGAGACCTATCTGCACCCCAATGGCCAGATCCCCGCCTACGAGTGGTCGTTTGGTGACGTGAACCCTCCGGTACACGCCATGGCCGCTCTCAAGGTCTTCCGCGCGGAGCGAGTGCAACGCGGCAAGGGTGATACCGCTTTTCTCAAACGTGTACTGCACAAGCTGTTGCTGAATCACACCTGGTGGATCAACCGCAAGGATGCCACCGGCACGAATGTGTTCGAGGGAGGATTTCTGGGGCTGGACAATATCTCGGTATATGACCGGTCCAAGCCGTTGCCTACCGGCTATACCCTGAAGCAGGCCGATGCCACCGGCTGGATGGCGATGTTTTCCCTGCAACTTACCGTGATCGCGTTGGAAATTGCTGTTGAAGACCCGGCCTATGAGAATATTGCCATCCAGTGTTATAGCCAGTTCCTGGCGATAGACTATGCTATTGCCGGGCACACCGGCGCGTGCGTATCCCTGTGGGACGATGCGGATGGCTTTTTCAAGGATCTCATGATCAATCCAGATGGGACGGCAAATCGTATCGACGTCTTTTCCTGGGTGGGCATTATTCCGCTGTTTGCCTGCGAGGTGGTGGATGCGCGATTGCTTGAAAACCGCACGCGCTTCAAGGCGCTGCTCTGGGAACACAAAGGGGGGATGTTTGACGGAAGCGCGGTATGCGCCTGCCCGGTGCATACCAATGAGCGCGGAGAGCATTTATTGTCGTTGGTAACTGCTTCGATGCTCGTAAAAATGCTGCCGCGTATTTTTGACGAAGAGGAATTCTTTTCCCCGCACGGCGTGCGCGGGGTCTCCAAGCGCCATGCCACGCACCAGAATCTGGAGCATATCCCCGGCATCGGCAGTGCGTTCATCCAGTATGTACCGGGTGAATCCGACTCGCCAATGTTCGGCGGCAATTCCAACTGGCGCGGGCCGGTATGGATGCCGACCAATTATTTGCTGATTCAGGCTATCGAAAAACTGCATCGCTTCCTGGGTGATGACTTTACTTTTCCCGCACCCTGTCTGAACGGCTACGAAATTACCCTCAAATATGCCGCCACGATGCTGGCGGAGCGGCTCGTGGACATTTTCCGCCGCGACGAATCCGATCTGATTCCGGCTTTTCCCATGGATAGTCCGCATCAAGCCGACCCGCACTGGCGCGACCTGCTGCTATTCCACGAATATTTTCACGGTGAAACCGGCCAGGGCCTGGGAGCTGCTCATCAAAGCTGGAGTGGACTGGCGGCAAATCTGGTGATGCGCCGCTATCATCAGAATATCCCGGAATTCTGGAGGCAGCAGGCGATTGTTACCACACCGGAAATCATAGTACCTCCCGCTACAAACACGCACACGTAGATAGCCGTCGGCCAGCATTATGACACTCCGTCGCGAGGGAAAATTCTGACGGCATAGCACAGGTGACTGTCATCAGACCCAAACCAGTCAGAAGAGAAGTCCATTGGATAAAGATCACACCCCCATGATGCAGCAATACCTGCGCATCAAGGCGCAACATCCCGGCATGCTGATGTTTTATCGCATGGGAGATTTCTACGAGCTATTCTTTGATGATGCGGAGAAGGCCGCGAAACTGCTCGACATCACCCTGACCCGGCGCGGTACGTCGGCAGGCGAGCCGATAAAAATGGCGGGTGTGCCTTATCATTCCGCAGAACAATATCTGGCAAAACTCGTCAGGCTCGGCGAATCGGTGGCTATCTGCGAACATATCGGCGACCCTGCCACCACCAAGGGTCCCATGGAGCGCCAAGTCACGCGCATTATTACGCCGGGGACGCTGACCGATGCGGCGTTGCTGGAAGAAAAGCGCGACTGCATATTGCTTGCCTTGTGCGTGCATGAATCAACGCTGGGATTGTCATGGCTCAATCTGGCGGCGGGGCAATTCTGCGTGATGGAAACTTCACCTGATAATCTGGCGAGCGAGATCGAACGCTTGAAACCCGCGGAAATTCTTTTGCCGGAATCGTTGGATACACTTGCCGGGATCAATGGGGCGAGCACGCTCAAAAAACTGTCCCTTAAACGCCTGCCTATGTGGCAATTCGATGTCGATACCGCGGTGGGTAGTCTCTCCCGGCAATTTGAAACCCGTGATCTTTCCGGTTTCGGCTGCGATGGCCTGCAGCCAGCCCTGGGCGCGGCAGGTGCACTGCTGGAATACGCCCGCCTCACGCAGGGTACGGGCATCGTCCATATTAAAGCGCTACAGGTGGAGCGGGACAGCGCTTACGTGCGCATGGATGCCGCCACCCGCCGCAATCTGGAAATTTCCGAAACCATAGTGGGCGACGCATCGCCCACGTTACTATCCCTGCTCGACACGTGTTCGACCAATATGGGCAGCCGCCTGCTGCGGCACTGGCTGCATCATCCGCTGCGCGACCGCGCGGTGATTCAAAACCGGCTTGATGGCGTATTTTTTTTGATCGGGGAAGCCGGATCAGGGCCGCACCTTGCGGTGCGCGAGTGTCTCAGGCGTGTGGCCGACGTCGAGCGCATTACCGCCCGTATCGCGCTGGCATCCGCTCGTCCACGGGATTTATCGGGATTGCGCGATAGTCTGAAACGGTTGCCCGATGCCATTGCCGCCACTGCCGCCATTGCCATGATCGACGGACGCGACAGCGAACGTATCGCCGCGCTGGCGCAATCGATGGCGCCGGATACGGCGCTTGTCAGACTTCTGGAAGAATCACTGCGCGAAGAGCCGGGTGGTTTACTGCGTGAAGGCGGGGTGATCGCCGATGGCTATGACGCCGAGCTGGATGAACTGCGCGCTATCCAGAACAACTGCGGCGAATTTCTGCTGCAACTCGAAGCGCGGGAAAAAATGCGCACCGGCATCTCAAATCTCAGAGTGGAATATAACCGGTTGCATGGTTTTTTTATCGAAGTGACTCATGCCCACAGCGAGAAGATCCCCGGCGATTATCGCAGAAGGCAGACGCTGAAGAATGCCGAACGCTATATCACGCCGGAACTTAAGGCTTTCGAGGACAAGGCGCTGTCGGCCCAGGATCGCGCGCTGGAACGAGAGAAGTTTTTATACAATGCGCTGCTGAACCTTTTGTCGCCACATATAGGTCATTTGCAACAAGTCGCCCGGAGCGTCGCTGAACTGGACGTGTTGGCGGCCTTCGCCGAACGCGCGCTCGCGCTCGATTACACCTTGCCGATCTTTACCGGCGATGCCGTTATCGAAATTGAGGCGGGACGCCACCCGGTGGTGGAAAACCAGGTGGAGAACTTCATCGCCAACGATGCGCGGCTCGGCGCTTGCGGCTACACCACGCGGCAAATGCTCGTTATCACCGGCCCCAACATGGGGGGCAAATCCACTTATATGCGTCAAGTCGCGCTAATCGCATTACTCGCCCATTGCGGCAGCTTCGTTCCCGCAAAAAGCACGCGCATTGGCCCGCTGGATCAGATTTTTACCCGTATCGGCGCATCCGATGATCTTGCCGGAGGACGCTCGACTTTCATGATGGAAATGACTGAGGCAGCCAACATCCTACACAACGCCAGCACCGAGAGCCTGGTACTGATGGATGAAATCGGACGAGGGACTTCCACCTTTGACGGGTTGGCGCTGGCGTTTGGGATTGAGAGGTATTTGTTGGAAAAGAACCGCAGATATACGTTATTCGCGACCCACTATTTTGAACTGACAAGACTTGCCGGGGAATTCACGCAGGTAGCCAATGTGCATCTGCAAGCAGTCGAACACAAGCACCATATTGTATTCCTGCATGCGGTCAATGACGGACCCGCCAGTCAAAGCTACGGTCTTCAGGTGGCAGCGCTGGCGGGTGTGCCGGAGCCGGCGATCAAAACAGCAAGAAAATATCTGGTGAAACTTGAGCAGGACAGCGTAGACAGGCAATCGCAACGGGATTTGTTCTCAGAAGCGGTTTCTGTGACGAAAGAAACCCCGCCGGAGCACCCCGTTCTTACGCTATTACACGCCATCGAGCCAGACGAGTTAAGTCCAAAACAAGCGCTGGACAAACTCTACATCCTGAAAAACGCAGCCAGGAAAGGATAGCCTTGGAAATACCTGGCGCTTGGGGAAATATGAACGAGTCTATAAAGGTGAAGGTCAAGTAGCGCAAAAAGTCATTATGCGTCATGGTGCCGAGCGGAGAAATGCGTAACAGATGAGCTGAAAACAAGCGGTCAACTGCCGGATTCAGGTTCAATGTTCGTGGCCGTGGGGTCCGTGGACGTGGCCGTTCGGTCCATGGACGTGGCCATGAGAAAGTTCTTCTGCAGTGGCGCGGCGCACGTCGGTTACCGTACACTCGAAACGCAATGTCATGCCGGCAAGTGGATGGTTGCCGTCCACGACTACCTTGTCTTCGGCGATATCGGTTATGGTGAAGATCAAGGCATCCTCGGAATCTTCCTCACCACCTTCAAACTGCATTCCGACCACAATATTGTCGGGAAAAACATCGCGCGGCTCCACTCGCACCAATTGACTGTCATATTCGCCAAAGGTGTTTTCCGGTTCCATGAAAACGGAACAACTGTAGCCTACCTCCTTGTTATGCAACTCCTCTTCCACCATGGGAAAGATTCCATCATAGCCACCGTGCAAATAGCTGATCGGTGAACTGGGTTTTTCCATGACTTTACCGCTTAATTCCGACAGCTCATAGTTAAGCGATACCACCGTGTCTTTTTCAATGCGCATATTATTCAAATCCGTAATTTAAGTTACCGCAGTAATCTTACGCATATTCCTTCTTGCGCCGTTTCCCAAAATAACCACCGACCCATCCGTTTCGGTCTGGAGTTCAAGTTTGCTGGTGACGATCACTATTAAATAATATGAAACGGAATAAAGTGCCTTCTCACATAAGGGATGGGATTAAATTTTACCATTCACCATCAACCCTCTGATCGGTGCAAAACTACGCCGATGTACTACCGATGCCCCATGAACCTGTAAGGCCGCAATGTGTCGCGCCGTAGAATACCCTTTATGGAGGTCAAAACCATAGTGCGGGAAGCGCTGGTGTAATGCCACCATTTCAGCGTCGCGCGCCGTCTTGGCAAGAATCGAAGCAGCGGAAATTTCCGGTATGAGGCTGTCACCCCTGACAATAGTGCTCACGGGAAAACGCAGACGCGGGCTATGGTTTCCATCCACCAGCACTCTGTCAGGAATGAATGACAATCTTTCAACCGCGCGTTTCATGGCAAGCAAACTTGCCTGGAGAATATTTAACCGGTCGATTTCATTAACGGACGCGGACCCAATAGCCCAAGCCACCGAATAAGTTTTAATGGCAGAGGTCAGCCGGTTGCGCTCATTTTCGCTGAGCGTTTTTGAATCCGCCAACCCATCTATTCTATAGTCCGGATTAAGGACCACGCAGGCAGCAAACACCGGCCCCGCTATTGGCCCTCTGCCAGCCTCATCTACGCCACAAACCCAGCTGAACCCTTCGGCCGGCATTTTTCAACTCCCAAATTTCTGATCCCGGTCCGCAGCCGCCAATACGATGAAGGAACCGCCAGCTTCTAACGTGCTGCGATTTGCGCACCTAAGCGGACGATGGCGCTGGCCGAAACATACCCGCTACGACTGCTTGCTCCGCACTGTGCACATCAATTCGGCCACGGCAACAATACGGCCATCCACTTCCGCCTGGGTGGAATACTTCCAGATCCCGATTCGCTGGCGCTCTATCGTTGCCTTGAGTATCAACTGGTCACCTGCCTGTACCGGCCGTTTAAAACGGGCATTATCTATACCGACAAAATAATAAACTGAATTATCATCGGTTTTCATATCCATGGTCTTGAGCGTCAGAATAGCCGCCGCCTGCGCCAGCGCTTCAACAATCAGCACACCCGGCATAACCGGGTGATGGGGAAAATGACCAGCAAAAAAAGGTTCGTTGATAGTCACATTCTTCAGTGCGACTATGGTTTTCCCTGGTTCGCAGGATAGAACGCGATCCACCAGCAGAAAAGGAAAGCGATGAGGCAGATATAGCAGGATTTCATGGATATCCATGGCGCTTCCTGTTGTTCCTTTGAACCCGACATTTTTTTCCATATTATGTGTGGATGGTGGTTACTGTTTTCGCGGGATAATTACCTTGGGCACGAAGTGACGGCGCTACTTGTCGGCCAGCGCCTTGATGACCTTCTCGGTAATGTCGATGCGTTGACTGCGGTAAACCAGGTCGCGCAAGGGCAATACCAAGTCGTACTTTTCCGTTTCCGCGATCATCTGAATAGCTTTGGTGGCGCTCAACTGAAGCGTGGCAACTTCGTCGTTCTGACGCAAACTCAGATCCTCGCGCATCTGCCGTTGAGCACGCTGATATTCGCGATTGAGTGTGGCAAGGTCGCGCTCCTTGTTGCGCCGATCCGCCTCCGGCATGGTCTTGCCCTCTTTTTCCAGGAGATCCTGAAGCGCCTTCGCCTGCGACGCCATCTTCTTGATTTCCTGATCGCGCGGCAAGAATTCCTTTTCTATTTTTTGCATGGCCCTTATCGCCGGCGCCGATTCAGCCAGGACCCTCTCGGTATCGACAACGCCAATCCTGATATCATTCGCATGGGCGTCAAAGGATCCGCTACCGGAAGCAATGATTATGCATGCTGCCGTTAAAGTTCGTCGCCAGTGAACCTTATGTTTCAAATTTATCTCCTGATTGTTCGTTGGGTTAGAACTGCTGCCCAAATTGAAACTGAAATCGCTGCAAGTTGTCGCCAGGGTTGTTATTTATCGGCTGGGCAACGCTGACCTTAAGCGGCCCCATCGGAGAAATCCAGGTTACTGCGATTCCCGTGGAATAACGCAACCCTTCCAGCTCCGGCCTCACCCCGCCAGGCCCGTAAACTGTGCCGGCGTCCAGAAATGCACTCAGGCGCACCGATCTGTCGTTCCGCATGCCGGGCATAGGAAACAGTATTTCGATGCTGCCCACTACGCGTTTATTGCCTCCCAGCGTTCTATTATTACTGTCACGAGGACCTAACGAGCTGATATTGTAGCCACGAACCGAGGTATTGCCGCCAGCAAAGAAGTTCTTGAAGAACGGCAAATCTTTTCCACCGTAACCATCACCGTATCCCAACTCTCCGTTCAACATAAGAGTGAAGGTCTTTGAGAGAGGATAATACCACCTGAGATTGTAATCCAATTTGTAATAAGTGAGGTCGCCGCCCGGTAAACCCGCTTCCGCAAACACCCGCTGAGTGGTGCCTGAGGTCGTCCAGATGGCGCTGTCACGACCATCTCGCCGCCAGTTGAGAGTTAACGGGATGTTGTTGGTGCTTGCTCCGAATTTATTCACAAAATCGATATTACGTTGAGGACTGTTGGGGCCCAGGTCGATCTTCGTATTTTCAGCACCCAGCCCAACCATGACACTATCATTTTCGTTAAGAGGAATGCCGAGGCGAAAATTGGCGCCGGTAGTATCCGTATTAAAATTCATCACTGACGACAGCGTACGTGTATTAAGGACGCGCTTGTATATATCAAAGCCGCCGGTTACACCGTGCCGGGTAAAATAAGGGTCGGTATACGACAGTGAATAGGTCTTGTTAACACTACCGGTATTGACCATGAGGTTGACCAACTTACCGGTGCCGAATATGTTGTCCTGAGCGACGGACCCGCTTAGTATCAAACCTTCCATGTTGGAATAGCCCGCGCCAAACATTACCGCGCCAGTGGCCTTTTCCTTGACCTCGACGTTTATGTCAACCTGATCGGTGGCATTGGGAACGGCCGGCGTCTCCACATTGACAGCATTAAAATAATTCAGCCTGTCTACACGCAGCTTGGAGCGGTTGATTTTGGAGGTTGAATACCAGCCTCCTTCGAATTGACGCATTTCCCGGCGAATCACCTCATCCCGAGTGCGATTGTTGCCTGTTATGTTGATGCGTCTTACGTAAACCCGGCGGCCCGGATCTATAAAAAATGTAAACGCCACTTGTTTTTTTTCCTTGTCCAGTTGCGGCGATGCATTGATATTGGCAAATGCGTAACCATCATCGCCT
>JBKJYB010000433.1:0-4252 GCA_046716045.1 Nitrosospira sp. | reverse complement strand
CTCTTGTACTTTCATCCGGGCCTGATTGCTGCACCACATGCGTCAACTCATGCTCAATCAGTCTGCGCCCCTCGTGAGACCCTGGAGCGAATTCGCCTGCACCAAACACAATATTGTGTCCCACCGTATAGGCCTGGGCATTCACGTCCCGTGCCGATTGCTCAGCAGCCGCGCCGGTATGCACCCGCACCTGCGAAAAATCATGTCCGAAGCGCTGCCCCATGTCTTGCTGTAGCACCGTATCAAGCGGCCTGCCAGAACCGGCAAGCACGCGATCGACACTGGCGGGCGCCATATCCGCCTGCCCGGAGGATTGCCCGGTGTAGCGTTGAATGCGCGGTGGTGTCCCGCTGACTGTGGAATGTACCGGGGCTGACAGAACTTGATCAGCAATCCGATCTGCTTCGTGTTCCAGCGGATCGTTGCTGGCGCCTATGCTGAGTTTCTTTTGCAATTGTTTTTTATTGCATTCCCCGCATTCACCACTTAATGACGATGACGCCGAGTTGCCGCACGCGCACTTGCGCTGCAATAGTAATTCCGCGTGAGACGATTTGCCCACAAGCGGAGACTTGGCAGCCGTGTTCTGTAGTGGTGCAGCGGTACTCATTACTTTATCTCCTGGGTATCGATGTACTTACTTGATGGCTTTTCTTCTGCATGGATAACATAATCTCTCCCTCGTTCCAATTATGATTGTTCACTATCAATCGAATCTGACTCCCATTGATTCTGATGCACAGTAAGCCGTTGTTATGTAGAAAATCAGTGCAAACATTTATCATTCCGTGCCAGGCTGTGCCCTCTGTAATTTTTTTACTCAAAGTCGCCGCTCCAGCCAAACCGTGAGCCGTTCGGTCATTTCCACGCTGGCCGTTGCCAACCTGTTCAATAACGCAAAGGCGTCGACCGTTGTGGGTTGTCCCGTCTGAACCGGCGGTTTGCCCCCCGCACAGTTGCCTATGCTGGCCATGTTGCCTTGAAGTACCTCTTTCATTTGTTTGGCCAGTGACAAAATAGCGACTTCCTTAACCGAGGCATTTATATTCCGCTGGAAGCCGAGCCGGTTCTGCATTTTCCTGCCACTGACGTTTGCGCCATAGAAGTTCGCGAAAATCTCGAAACGCGTGGCCCGTCCCTGTCCGCCGGGGGTATTTTTCAGGCGGTAGTATTGCATCAGGACTTCGGAAACCGGGATATTCAATTGCAGTGGAACGGGCGCGCCGGGTGCCGAATTCAGCGCGGCCCACACGGCATAGGCGTCGATGTCGCCTTCGAGATCGGCGTCTTCAGCCAGGTCTTTGAAAAAATCGTCGTACGAGGCCGAGAATTTCCCGAAATCGACGCAGATCGTGTAATTGGTAGCCGCCGAGGCGACGTCTCCGGCCCAAGTCGCCAGAGCGTGATTGAGGACGTTGGTTTGCACGTATATCGGTCCGGCCGCATGGAGCAAAGGGTTTTGCGGGTTCATCATGGCGTCGAGGCCGGTGAGCAAGTGGCTGATGTCGATGCCAATACTGGAAGCGCCGTCGAATTTTATGTCCTTGCTGTCCTGTAGGGCACTTAAGAGCTTGGCGCCGAGTTTGGGCGTCGGATCGTTACCGGGTGCCCATGGCTGGCTGGTAATGATTTCGTCCCAGGTCTTACTGCGATTGCGCGCCGTGCTCCACGCGGCGTTCCCGAAATACAATTGCCGAAGCACGGACAGGGTCTTCGGCGCGTCGGCGGCCTTGGTCAAGCCCAAGCGTTTTTCCAGGCAGCTGACCAGAAATATGAACTGATCGATATTGGTCGCTTTGGGCAAGGCGTCGCAGGAATCGACCCAGGCGCGAAGCAACCCGACCACGGCCATGCGGTTACGGGCCCGATTTTCCGCAGTGTCGTTTGGAAATAGATACGTCAGCCCGCCTGCCCAGCCCTTAAGGGCTCCAACTTTGGCTCGAGCTTCGGCGGGCATCGCTTTTACCACGGCATCCGCCCGGCGATCGCGCAAATTCTGGTTGTTTTGTTCGGTGCCGATGCAGTCGGAAAATCCAAGCACGGCGACATGGGTGTTTGGGTCGCCGAGGATCATCGACATCATGCGGCGCCAGTCGTCGCTTTGGGTCATGGTGGGCGGTACGCTGTCCTGGTCGATGCCGAAATCCTGCACAGTCAACCATTCTTTCGCCGCGTCGAAACTCGTGTCGACGGTCAGTACGCCATTCGGCGATTGGGACTTGGTAACCTCGCCAGTGTCCCGCTTATCCGGGCAAACCGGCGTCCTTTGAATTGTTGGCTGCGCGATCGCTCCCTGAATAATAGGAATAATGGTGGACAGACCACGTTTATCTTTGCTTTGGCAAACATTCATTCCTTCCGCACCTGTTTGCTGCAACACATGCGTCAACTCATGGGCAATCAGTTTGCGCCCCTCATGCGACCCTGGTGCAAATCCGCCTGCACCAAACACGATGTTGTGACCCACCGTATAGGCATGGGCGTTAATATCTTGCGCCGATTGCTCAGCGACGGAACCGGTATGCACCCTCACCTGCGAAAAATCATGACCGAAGCGCTGCCCCATGTCTTGCTGTATTGTCGGATCAAGCGGCCTACCGGAACCAGATAGCACGCGGTCTACGCTGGCGGGTGCAGTTCCTGCATCGCCTGTTGATTGCCCGGTGAATCGCTGTATGCTCGGCGCCGCTCCGCTTACTGCGGAATGAGCGGGTGCTGCCAATACTTGATCCGCGACCCGATCCGCTTCCTGCTCCAGCGGATCGTTGCTCGCGCCTATGGTTAGCTTGGCCTGCAAGCGATTCTTTTTACATGCCTCGCATTTACCCGTTAATGACGATACTACCGGCACACCGCAAGCGCATTTGCGCTGCAACTGCAATCCCGCGTGAGACGATTTGCTCACTGGCGGTGACTTGGCAGCAGTATTCTGCAGTGGTCCAGCGGTACTCATTACTTCAATCCCCTTGTTGGCGATGTTTATAATTCATCTAATCTTTATGGATGATTGCAAAGATTATTTCTGTAAAAATGGTAGCGGCTTCCAATCCTTGAAATTGGCATCAAATTGGAAAATAGGTATCGGGGCTACTATTGAAGTTGTTTTTAACTCTCTGTCAGTTATTTCCCACCATTTGGGATTGCTGGCTTTTAATTGCGCATCGATGGCGAGCGGCGCCGTCAGATTGGCAGCTTTGCCTGCCCATTTATCACTAAGCCCAAAGCGTTTAAAGAAGTCCAAATTGAATTTCCATACACCAAGGGCTGAATTTGGATCCCAAAGCTGATAAGCATTACGTTCGAAAAAAGGTTTCTTGAGGCTTAGGATGTCGGGTTCGGTAAGTTGGAGGGAAAGCCTTGATTTATCGTTTTTATCTTTTTCAGTATCCGCATCAGGTTTTTTTTCCTGTTTTTGGATAGTGTGTCCACTCTCTGACGACAGACCAAGTTTTTCACCTCCTTGGCCAGCATGAATCCCTTCCGCACCTGATTGCTGCACCACATGCGTCAACTCATGGGCAATCAGTTTGCGTCCCTCGTGCGACCCTGGTGCAAATCCGCCTGCACCAAACACGATGTTGTGACCCACCGTATAGGCATGGGCGTTAATATCTTGCGCTGATTCCTCAGCGACGGAGTCGGTATGAACCCGCACCTGCGAAAAATCATGGCCAAAGCGCTGCCCCAAGTCTTGTTGTAGTGCCGGATCAAGCGGCCTGCCGGAACCAGATAGCACGCGGTCTACGCTGGCGGGTACAGTTCCCGCATCTCCTGCCGCTTGACCTGTGAAGCGCTGGATGCGCGGCGCCGAACCGCTGACCGCGGAATGAACGGGTGCTGCCAGTACTTGATCCGCGACCCGGTCGGCTTCCTGTTCCAGCGGGTCGTTGCTTGCGCCTATGGTGAGCTTGGCTTGCAAGCGTGGCTTACCCTCGTATTCGCTGATCAGCGACGACTTTGGCACGCCAAAAGCGTATTTGCGCTGCGACAACAGTCCCGCGTTAGGCGAATTGCTCAAAAGCTGTGACTTATCGGTAGTGTTCTCCTGCGCTGCGAAAGTGCTCATATTTTCATCCCCTTGCCGATTCCCTGCGCCACTTGCGAGCCGACGCGCTGCGGTTTTGAATTCTGGCCGATGTGTATGCTGTCGACCCGTAACCGCGACACATCACCATTCGCCGTCAACTGCTGAACGGCCTGTGGATCAGCAAACATCCGGGTCAATTCCTGCTGCAGACCCTCGGCGATGCCA
>JBKJYB010000432.1:0-12133 GCA_046716045.1 Nitrosospira sp. | reverse complement strand
TGATGGCGATGAAGATATATTGTGATGCCGGCAATAGTGATATGAGTGAGAGCCAGAATAACTACGATATAACCCCACCACGGTAAGTCAATAAGACCAGTCACAGTTGAAATCCTTTTAGAAAATTTCCAGAGAGAAGGGATACGGCAATTTAAAGGGAAACTAATGTTTAGTCAAGAAATTATACCTCATAAAATATAATGCGGCACATCTACTTCTGGCATAAAAAAGACGGGATGTCACGCAGCGCCTGTCCGGGCACCTTCCAGGCACGACTTGGCAATCAGGACTCGCCACCAATCCCGGAGTAATCCCGGCCTCTTACCGCTGCTTCTTACCAATTCCTGGAGGAACATCCGACGGTATGCCCCGGCGCTCGGTATCCTTCAGTCCACGCTCGATGTCTTCTGCGGCTTGTTTTACCATATCACGCGATTCCTGATGCGCCGTGGCTGAAGCGGTACTTGCTGAGCCAGTTGTCTCGTCCCGCTCGTGAGGCAACAATAATTCCTCTTCTTGTTTTGGAGAGAGAGGCTTTTGATGTGCTACATCTTCGGTTTTCTTCTTCACACCAACGTAAGCTTGTTGCTGGCGCGGGTTCTTACTTTTCTGGATAGTCATGTCTTTACCTCAGATCGCTGTAATGCTGGATAGTTCAGATCGCGCTTCTTAAATACCAGATTTATTGTTTCAGCAGTTGCGCAAAATCGATCTGAAACGATGCCGTTGTATTCGCCTTTAATGGTCCTGCGCATTTGTGCAAACGCATCTGTATGCCTGCATTTCTTTGTCCTTCCTCAAATTCCAGATCATTAATCACGTCGATCAGGAGGAGCGCAACGGAAGACAAGGATTTTCTTCGCTTATATCGGCTTTGCAACCATCAGATAAAATATGATAACAAGCGCGACGAATGCGGGAATACCCAGTGCAATCCAGAACCGGAAGTAACGCCAATACAAGTCGGGTAAACCGCTTTTCTTTTCGCTAGCGTCGGCTGCCAGGCGTTGCAGACGTATTTGCAGCCAGACCACCGGGAGCCAGCATGCGCCCGCAAGCAGATATAAACCGATTGACCAGGCTATCCAGCGGTTTGTCAGCGGGATATCCGCTAAATAAATAAGATAAAAACCGGTAAGAGGCTGGATGATGATGGTCGTTGCGGTAAACATCCAGTCAGCAACGATAACATTTTTGCCCACCGCAGCAATGATTAAAGGGTTTCTTGTCCGGGTAGCGCAATAAAGATAATAGGCTGTACCTATGCCTGTGCCGAAGAGCAATGTTGAGGAAAGTATATGCAGCCATTTCGCGATAATGTAATCCATCACCGCTCCTCCAACTCATACATCAACCAGATGGCTGCAAGAATAGGAAGATTTTTTACCAATGGCCCAAAAGGATGCACCCAGAACTCCGGAAGAAAAAAAGTGATGGTGAACGTATAAAGAACGATAAGTGCGGCCTGTGCGATCCAGAGAAGCTTGCGATGCCGCAAGAACAACGTACCCAGGCCAAAAGCCATATCGATTGCAGCAGCGCCAAAAAGGGTTACGGGCGCAAGGCTCCCGGTGATTCCTACGCGTGCAAGCAGGGCATAGCTTTCCTCGACAGGATAGATTCCCATCGATACGACGCCAGCAACCAGCCACACCGCAGCGATCGAAGCCCGCAATAGTGGTTGCAACCAACCCAGCAGCGCTGACAGTCTTAGTTCACTAACATCCCAATAGGATATAAATGCGCTAACCGATCGCGGTTCGTGACCTAAAAGTTCGCGGGTCGAGCTCGCGTCCGCCGTGTTTCCTCGCTGGAGTATCTGCCATGTCTCGATATCCATCAAGCCCCGCCCTAACCACTGGGTGACTTGCGCGGTCGCGCCAATGAGTGGCAACGGAATGCGCAAAAACGTGGCAGCGCCCAGCCCCATCAGGCGCCGCAATTCCTTCAAATAACACCGCAAGGTAAGGGGTTTCGGGCCAACCAGCGGAATACGGCAGCCAAGAAAACGATCAGTTTTGACCAATGCCGTTATGGCATCGGTGAGATCATCGATATGTATCGGTTGTATCCGCTGATTGCCAAGCCCAGGAAGCGGAATAACCGGCAGACTTGCGAGTAAATTAAACAGCCTGGCGCTCGCTCCGCCACGCCCATATACGAGCGATGGCTGCACGACCACAGATCTTTTCCATGAGTCGAGCAAGGCATCGTCCGCGGCTTTCTTGCTGAGATGATAGCGGCTACGCGCTTTCTCATCCGCCCCCAGGGCGGATATCTGCACGACTTTGACACCAGTCGCGGCACATGCTTCGAAAAGTGCGCGCGGCGCGCGATCATGAAGCGCAGCAAATGTCTGCCGCCCATGTTCCCGTAATATACCTACCGCGTTTATTGCCACATCAACGCCTTCCAGCCGCGTTTTCCATACATTTATATCGAAATCACAAGTGTAATCGACAGATATATAAGAAAACCGGCCCTCCAAGTTTTCCGTACTGGGATTTTTTACGGCGCATACGACTCGATGTCCCGCATCCGCCAGTGCCGTGGCCAAATGGCTACCGATAAAACCGGTTGCTCCCGTAATTAAGATGGTCGACATTTATCAGGCAGAAAGAGTTTAAATTTTTGACAGGCTGCACGGAACTCACGGAATATTCGAGAATCAGATATTCGCTATGACTAATATACCGAAATTATAGTTTCCCATGGCACGCGATCATAAAACCTGGAATCAGGCGTTTCGCAACGCATTAATTTCGGGTACCGTAGCGAGCATTGTTTCAACCATTTCTCTCGCGTTTTTTGGCAAGACGGAGTTAAATAAATCAGCCGCGCCCGTTAATGGGCCAAGCCAGTGGATATGGGGTAAACACGCGCCTTATGAGAATCGCTTCAGCTTGCAATACACCGTTGTAGGGTACGCTATACATCACGCCGCATCTGTCTTTTGGGCCATCCTGCACGAAAAACTTCGCCAGCGCATGACGCCTGCCAATAATACAGTCGCTACGATAGCGCCTGCTCTGGTGACTACCGCCGCAGCTTATGTTGTCGACTTTCATGTTATTCCAAAACGGTTAACCCCCGGCTTCGAACATCGGCTATCGAAACGTTCCTTGCTTATCGTTTATGGAACTTTCGCGCTTGGATTGGCCACGGCGGCTTTGGTGGATCGTTATTGCACGGCACCCAATAAGCGGCGCAAAAGTTGAAATATGGGCGCTTGATCGCCCCACCTCTGCCCCGCCGTAAACATTTACCTTATAGAAATTGGAAGATGCTGAATGTGCGTTATCGCACGGAATTTGTTTATCCTGGCCTTTATTCTTTGAATACGTGGTATGCGAGCATGCGCGCGTGCCGCTACCAATCGCTTTCGTGCCCCGTCTCCGTGCCAAAGGATCATTTTTCACCGCTCGCCAATCTTTGTCATAAGAAGGTTCAAAAAATGGATAATCTTTCCAACGGGTCAAAATCGGTCTGGATGACTACGGCTTTGCCGCAATTTCCCGGCTTGCAGGAAAAACTTGAAACTGAAGTTTGTGTGATCGGAGGAGGTATCGCCGGACTCACGACGGCTTATTTGTTATCGCGGGAAGGCAAGGCTGTGGTTCTCATCGACGCCGGAAGAATAGGAGAAGGTGAGACAGGACGAACAACCGCCCATTTCTTCCCCCCTGATGACCGGTATTCTGGAATTGAAGATGCTTTTGGGGCGGACAAGGCGCGACTGGTAGCCGAAAGTTTTCAACAGGCCACGGCGCTCGTTGAATCAATTGTCGCAAAAGAAAAGATAGATTGCCAATTTGAGCGGTTAAGCGGCTATTTATTTTCGTTAACTCCGGATGGCTACGCCGATCTGGATAAAGAATTTGATGCGGCACGCAAGGCCGGTGTGGAGATCCGCAAAAAAGAGCAAGTGCCGGATTTGAGTTTTAATACGGGCCCATGTCTGGAATTTGTTAATCAAGCGCAGTTTCATCCACTCAAATATCTGAGCGGGCTTGTTGAAGCCTTCCGGCGCAACGGCGGCAGCCTCTTCAATCACACGCGCGCGTTAGATATCAGTAGCCATGCTAATTCCCTGACAGTAACTACGGAAGGTGGCGCAATTACAGCCAAGGCGGTTGTTGTGGCAACCAATACGCCGTTTAATGACCGCGTGGTCATGCATACGAAACAAGCGGCTTATCGCACCTACGTTCTGGGAGTCCGCGTGCCTGCAGGGTCCGTACCTCGCATCTTGCTGTGGGACAACGGAGATCCTTACTATTACGTGCGATTGACCACGCCCGACAAGACCTCCGACCATGAAATTCTGGTCGTGGGCGGAGCCGATCACAAGGTAGGCCAGGACGAACACCCGGAGCATCGTTACGACGAAATCGAGAAATGGGTACGCCAGCATTATCCAATGGCGGGATCGGTCGATTTCAAATGGTCGGGGCAGTGCATGGAACCTGCGGACGGCGTCGGCTATATGGGCCGTAATCCGATGGATGACAAGAATGTTTATGTTATTACGGGGGATTCCGGCAATGGCATGACACACTGTACCGCGGGAGCGATGCTGGTCACTGACTTAATCATGGACCGGAATAATTCCTGGCTTGATCTCTACGATCCGTCCCGAAAAGCCATCCACGGAATGCCCGAATTTCTCAAGGAGCTGGGTAACACGCTGGCTCAATATGGCGATTGGGTGAAAGACGGAGATGTCGATTCACCGGAGGAAATCGCACCAGGACAAGGAGCGGTAATGCGCCAGGGAGAAAAGAAGATCGCTGTCTATCGCGATGATGACGGCAAGATACATGCTCTGACAGCCGCCTGCACGCATTTAGGTTGCGTCGTATCGTGGAATTCCGCGGAAAAATCCTGGGATTGCCCCTGCCATGGCTCTCGTTTCGACGTGAATGGCCAAATTCTTCATGGACCTGCGGGAAAGCCGCTGGAAGCGGTTGATCTGACCCAGTAAGCCACGTGCATAATAACTCTAATTCTGTCGCGTTATCCAGTTCTGAATTTCTTGAAAAACAGACCGAAAGGTAATCAGTACATGTCACTGTTATGCACGCAGAAAATCCCGCTACGGTAAATAAGGTAGTCCCCGAGATGCCCGGCGCGCTATGGCCAAAATATTCGCGTATCCGCGAACGAACCATGGCGCTGGTCGCGCCGCTGTCCACGGAGGATTGCTGCGTTCAGTCCATGCCGGATGCCAGCCCGGTCAAGTGGCATTTGGGTCACACTGCCTGGTTCTTCGAAACCTTTGTACTTGAGCCTTATGAAGTGACGTTCAAACCATTCCACGAAGCGTTTCGCGCAATGTTCAGCTCTTACAATGCCAGTGGAGAAACGCACCCCGACCCCAAGCGAGGGTTATTTACGCGGCCTCCCCTATCCGTAATCCACGACTATCGCCGTAATGTTGATGAACGCATGCACCAGCTTTTGAATTTACCGGCCAAGGATGAGATGCTATCCATGCTGGCTGTCCTGGGCCTTAATCACGAACAACAACACCAGGAACTCATCCTGACTGATATCAAGCATCTGCTATCGCAGAATCCCCTCAAACCCTGTTACCAAATGCGGGGAATGCAACCTGCCATATCCGCCATGACGCTGAAATGGTACGACTTCGAGGGAGGCATACGGGAGATAGGTTACGCCGGCAGAGAGTTTTGCTACGATAATGAATCCCCGCAGCATAAGGAATATCTCCAGCCCTATCAACTGGCCTCCCGTCTTATCACTAACGGCGAATACCTTAAGTTCATGGAAGCGGGGGGTTATGACGATTCAGCGTTATGGCTATCGGAAGGATGGGATTGGCTCAAGACGAATCAGCACAGCCATCCTTTGTACTGGATTCACAAAGGTGTTGAATGGCAAGAATTCACACTCAATGGTGCATTACCCCTGCACCCTGATCAGCCAGTCATCCATGTTTCATATTATGAGGCCGACGCCTACGCACGATGGGTTGGCGCGCGGTTACCCACTGAAGTCGAGTGGGAGAACGCAGCTTTGCAGCAGCAAATTGCCGGAATTTTTGCCGAAATTGGACATTTTCATCCAGACGTTTCCAGGGCTGCTGCGGGCCTGGTTCAGCTCTACGGCGATGCCTGGGAATGGACACAATCAAGTTATTCCGCCTATCCGGGCTACAGTCCGGCAAAGGCGACTGCAGATGGGCCAATCTCGGCCGTCTGGGACAAGGCCGTCGGCGAGTATAACAGCCGGTCGATGGTTAACCAGTATGTGCTGCGCGGTGGCTCCTGTGTCACGTCTTTGGAACGTATCCGCCCGAGTTTTCGCAATTTTTCCCCTGCCGAGACACAGTGGTGTTTTTCTGGTATTCGTTTGGCGCGGGATCTCAAGAAACCTGACTAGACACGGTGGATGAAGCAGCGCCATGCAAGCCGGGTTAAGCTGGAAACTAATATGCGAAGGTATCTCAGCCAGCGTTACGCATGATTGATTGGGCTCATCTTTTTGGCTTTTCAGTCAATCCCGTGGAGATCTTCGTACGAGGGACGGTCATCTATTGGTTTATATTTTTGTTGTTCAGATTCATGCTTCGCCGCGACATTGGGGCTATTGCCATAGCAGATGTAATGCTGCTGGTACTTATCGCAGACGCCGCCAGCAACGGCATGTCGGGAGGTTATGATTCGATCACAGACGGTTGCATACTTGTTGCCACTCTTGCAGGATGGAGTTATTTTCTGGATTGGATGAGTTTTCACTTCCCTGTTATTCGTCGCCTAGTACAGCCGCCGCCGCAGGTTCTTGTACGAAATGGCAAGATGCAGCGGAAAGCCATGAGGCGGGAATTGATCACTATGGAAGAATTGCAGTCCAAGTTGCGAGAGCAAAATATCGAGAATCTTGATGAAATAAAGATTGCTTATCTTGAAGAAGATGGCGAGATCAGCGTATTGCGGCATGATAGCCAGGAGCCACAACAATCCTCCGGCGGCGCGCGGAAAAAAACAGTTTCCTGATCAATTCCTTGGTTGCACGTGGGGTTGGGAGGAACACATTGGGTAGACATTGACAGATCTAATGAATTTGAAAGGAGCGCCTTCCACAGAGTGGATCTTTGGATAGCCTGATGCCGAGGGTGGCAAAAAGACGATTCGTAATGATCGGCTCGACTGGTCCGGCAATGGGTAGCATTCTGTGAAAGACCAATTGAGTCGGACAAACAAAGAGACCACTGACACGGATCGCGACGGCAGAATTAATCCGGAGGACACTTCAAGAATGGCGCCGGGAGCGCCCTTGCCACGATAGCTACCGCTGGCGGATTACCCCCTTCCATGATTAGTCCAGTGATCATCCTATGTCAGCAATTGCCGCCAGCCACGTCGCTATGGGTCTGCCATTTTCGTTCCACCCGGCCGTGATGCACTCAGCATTTCGCGCGGTGCCGATTCTTTTCTTGATCCGTGCGCGCGAGCATACACCCAGGTAAATTCAGCCCCCAGTAAAAAGATCTGAGCCGAGTAATATACCCACACCAGCACGACCACCAGCGAACCTGCTGCGCCAAATCCCGAGCTAATGGCACTTTTTCCGATATAAATGCCAATCAAAAGTTTACCCACCGTAAATAATAGCGCGGTCACGGTTGCGCCGGCCCAAACATCTTGCCAATGAATCTTGACCCGCGGCATGAATTTATAAAGCATCGCGAATACGGCTGTCATTAAGGCAAAGCTGAACAGAAAATTCAGTACGGTCGCCAATATTTCTAGATTTGAAAAAAAAGGCCCCCACCATTTCCCCAGTGCAGCCATCGCAGCACTGAAAACAAGTGACACCATCATCAAGAACCCGATTCCCAGTATTATCCCGAAGGATAATAGCCGCGAGCGGATCAACCGCCACCATCCTTCATTCTTATTTTTCCCGGGAGCACGCCAAATACGGTCGAATGCATCTTGTAATTCACTGAATACTGTCGTTGCACCGATTAGCAGCAAGACGGTTCCAATGACCGTAGCCGCAATCCCTTCCTTCGGTTCACTGACGCTTTCAAGCAAGCCCTGCACTGCTAGCGCACCTTGGTCACCCATCAAATCTCGCAATTGACCGAAAATTTCTCCACGTACCGCTTCTTCGCCAAAGATCAGCCCTGCTGTCGAAATCACGATCAATAAAAGTGGAGCTATTGAAAACATCGTGTAATAGGCCAGCGCGGCGCCCATGCTCGGCGCATAATCATCGAGCCAGGATGAAAAAGCAGCTTTGACCAGAGTCCAGATTTGCTTGATCTCCATGCGAAGGTCCGAAAGGGGTAAATTGTTACTATAGGAAAAACCGTCCAAACAATATGTGCGACAGTGCACAGACTGTTGAAGAACTGATGCTGCCGAAGGAAGTTTGAGATAAAAGACCCCTGAACTGCTCGCATAGAAAAGAGGAAAGCAAAGGTAAACAAGAAAGCAAGAGCAGACAGGCGATCATTTATCTCTGCTTGAAACGCCCATTTTCGCAACAGAAGACAGCAAAAGACAACGCTACCGATATCCCAGCGTTGAGTCAGAAACAGTAAAAGGACCTGACGGACAGGGTATATCCAGCCGTTGTCACTTCTTGTGCGTGTTGGAACGCTGGCTATCGTGTCCCGACATCAGTTCAATCCAGAAGACGCTACCTACCCCAACCTTGCTATTGACACCAATGGTCCCTCCCATCATTTCGACTAATTTCCTGGTGACGGTCAGGCCGATACCCGTACCTTCTTCAGTACCGGATTCTTGACCAAGGCGATTAAATGCCTCGAACACCTGGCCCAGCTTTTCAGGCGTCAATCCATTGCCTGTATCCTTAACGCTGATACGAATCCGTTCCGGGTGGCTTCTCGTGCACTCGACGGTTACAGTCCCTCCCGCCCGGTTGTACTTGATTGCATTGGAAAGGAGGTTGATTAGTACCTGCTTCAATCTGGTTCGATCAGCATAGACAAACCAAAAACTGCCGTACGGGGGAAAGAGCAACTGGATGCCGCTCGTTTGGGCCTGTGGTTCTATCATCTCCTGGCATTCGTGCAGAATATCAAGTAGTGGCAACGATTCTTGTGACATTGCTAGCTGGCCGGATTCGATCACTGCAAGATCAAGAATCTCATTTATCAAATTTAACAGATGCCGCCCTGCCAGAAGAATTTGATTAATGCTGGCCAGTTGCGTTGGTGTTGGCGATGGCCTATCAACCCGCAGCAACTGAGCAAAGCCAAGAATGGCATTAAGCGGTGTACGCAACTCATGGCTCAGATTTGAAACAAATTCGGTTTTTGCGAGATTGGCTTTTTCAGCTGCGGATTTAGCGTCAATTAATTCTGCCATGGTTCGAATGGCAGTTAAATGCAGCTCCAACTGATCCATCACAAGCGACGCCAAATCTTGCAAATCCTCAATTTCCAATTCATTCAATATACGGGGCTTTCTATCAATCACACACAACGTGCCCAAGTTAAAGCCGTCCGTTGTGGTCAAAGGTGCGGCTGCATAAAAACGCAAACCTAGCTCACCGGCAACCAATGGGTTTGTTAACGCGCGCGCATCCATTGCAGCATCCTGGATAATGTACGGATCGTTCTGCAGTATGGCGGATGCACACAATCCAGGATCCCGGGAAACTTCGGTGGCATCAAGGCCATGATGGGATTTAAACCATATCCGATCGGAATCCACGATACTTACTATTGCGATGGGTACCTTGAATAAGCGTGCTGCCAGCGCGGTAATTCGATCATAAGCGCCATCAGGGGGAGTATCCAGGATATCGTAGCGCCTTACTGCATCCAGACGCTCTACTTCACTTGGCGGAATAGAGGGCTGATGGGCAGCCTTAGCGTTCGGGGTCGGGAGCGGATCCCTGGAGGATGGGGGAGTGATCATTTGATTCGCAATAGATTTCGAATTTCAACTTCAAACGGTACCGTTCGAGCAAGCCAACTGACAGCAATTCTCAAGAAATCAGACGAATTCAGGCACAGTACCGGGAATGGAGATTATTCATTTTAAGCCATTTTGGTGAGCGGGAGAATCCGTGAAAGCATGGGTATTTCTCTGCCTATCCTTTAACCTAAATCCGGCGGTTGCCCGCTTATTTGTCAGTTTAGCGCTGTGATTCATAATGAGATTTTTTTCCATTTAGTCTTCACCTTTTGGGTGAGTCCGCTACAGCGTGAATTGCACGGTTTTTGCGGCACAGGGCTGCGTTGTTCGCAACGCCTTGGAATGGAATGGCCATTCCGCTTTGTTGCGCCTTGCCCTATACCCCAAAAACCGCACACTTCACCCCGTCCAACCACCGGGTTTAGGTTTAAGAATCGGGATGAGAGAAGAAGGCGACTGCGTAGCTATCACCTACACGACTCTCCATCAGTTCGCGACTCACTATAGTGATATGCCCGCGTCTGTATTGAATCGCATCTATTGCTTGAAGTGCTTGCGCAGCCTGGGTCATACTTTCGCGGCGCACGCCTAGCATGCAGGCTACCAGTTCATGTGTCATGAGTAGAGAATTGCCGGGCAACCGATCTTGCATCATTAATAAGATCGGCATAACTGCTGTTCAATAGTTTGGCCATGGACCACCACGCGATGCTCTGTTTGAAGAAGCAATGCCTGGCTGAATCGCAGCAGCAATTGCTGCAAGCTGCCCCCGGACTCAAACCCTTTTTTCAGAATGCTCGCCTTAATTCGATAACTGTGGCCTGCGCTTAGTACTATCTCCGTGGCAGGCGTACTGTCATAGCCCATCACCAGGGACATCTCGACCACACCTTCGTTACCGATCATCGAAACCTGCTTGGAGACGCCGGATTCCAATTGATACATACGCGCTATGATGCTGGTTGCGGAGAAATAAAGGAGACCGATCCGTGCGTTGGGTTCATATATTACCTGGCCCAGTGAATCGCCAAACCGGGCTGACCGCAAGCCGTCAACCCGCCATCGCTTACTCAGAAACACTTCCTCGGAGGGAGTGGGAAGCTTTGCTTAGCGCTTCGTTCACCAAAATAACGGGAACGGGAATACACTTCAGAGCGATTTATGAACCAATCTGGCTAGTACCGGCCAAGCGGATCAGGACCCGACCCCTCGTGAGTCTCTCTTTTATCACGGTCAGTGAAGGCCCCTGGGCCAGGCTTGGATTCCTGTTTTTTGTTCGAGCTGTCCGGTTTCTTCCCGGCGGCTTCGCCTTTGTGAGGCTCGCCTTTTTTAATGATGCCATATTCCTGCCCCGTGGGAGCTTTCCCCGGCTTATATTGCCCAGCGCCGGATTGTCCGGTTGCGGGGCTATCCATTGGGTTGCCTTGGGCTTGAACTGAACCGCATGCAAAAAGAATCAATATCAAACCTAGCATGCTGAAAATTGGGTTGGTAACGAGGGGCAAGGAACGTGGCACTTCATTTCTCGATATTGAAGAATAACTCATGATGGGACCCTTTCACTGTCCAGCAACGGTGCTGTATTGAGAATAATACAGAGCATCCCTCGTTCCTTCAGTGCGCTATCGCACGAGACCGGAAATACGAATTTGCGAAATATAATTGTATAAGACCGGCGAGACACATACAACGTTTGCATACGCAGCGGACGCACGCGCCGTGTATGGCGTTCTTCGATAGATTCAAATTCTCCCTTATACAAATCCCGGGCTATCCATGGATCAGCGGCTTCAAATCGGTGGAACCCGTGTCGTTGGTCACACTGGCAGCCTGCCGGACTTGAAGAATCGAAGCGAAAAATTGACTGGACGAGAACAAATCATGACGATTTTGACGGCCAATAGTTGTCTATTGACCGAGAAAGCAGTGAAATATAGACGGCTCGTTGCTTTTACAATGGTCTTTTCAGCCGATTTCCTTTAAGTTCGGCAGGCTGCTAGGGTGAAGTTGCCTCTGGTTTTTTGTCGCATTTGATTTCCCAAACAAGGCGTGAGGATGTGACTCCACCAGTCAGCCCCATCGTTGGACGTACTTCTTCAGAGATCAGTGTATATCCCGTCATACAAAGATTTCTGGCATCGATGTCCATGTATCTGATGGCCTGCTCTCTTGATCCCGACTCTCCGTCATATAAACTTGTAATGGAGTAA